>JBGOZL010000169.1:0-5476 GCA_041480185.1 Anaerolineae bacterium | reverse complement strand
CACTTTCTTGATCGAATGGCTAAGGAGACAAGCATGATACGCGAACTTTCTACAAATGAATTGCGCCTGACTTGCGATCCAAAGATCATGAGTAAGAAAAGTGGATCAAAAGGAATCTCGCAGGGTAACATTATCGGACAGGAAAGGGCGGTGCGGGCTTTACGCTTCGGGTTGGATATCCGCGAAAAGGGCTTCAATATTTTCGTGGCCGGCATGCCCGGCACGGGTCGGATAACTGCCATAGAGCGTTTTCTCGAAGAAATTGCGGTTAATAAACCGGTACCCATGGACTGGTGTTATGTCCACAATTTTGATGACAACTATCGTCCGTGTGCTATCCGCCTTCCGGCTGGGCATGCCCGGGATTTTCAGAAGCATATGGATGGGTTCATCAAGTCTGTCACCCATGATATTCAAGATGCATTTGAGGGGGAGCAATACGCCACCGAGCAGGAAAATACACTGAAATCCTTCCATGACCAGAAGGAGCAAATGATCGAAAAAATGGGTGAATTTGCCCGGGAAAACGGTTTTGGGTTGCAGGCTACACCCATGGGGATCATCCCTGTCCCGCTGAAGAATGAGAAACCACTGAGTGAAAAAGATTTCATCGCTCTGGGTGAAAAAGAACGCGAGAAGTTGAAGGATGCCGAGGCGAAAGTCCAGGAATCGATCGAGACCTTCGTCCGCCAGACACGCGCACTGGATAACAGCGCACGCGAGGCGCAGGATAAACTGGATCAGCAGGTGGTTCATTTTGTTCTTGATCATCTGATTGCCGCCCTACTTGAGAAATACAAGCAGTTGCCCGACGTGCTTGCCCACCTGCAAGGGGTTGAAAATAACATCCTGGAAAACATCGCCCAATTCAAACCGGATGCCGAGGATAAGGAGAAACAGGCTCCGGGTCAAAAACGGAGTCCCACCGACAAGTATCGCATCAACGTGGTGGTGGATAACAGCAAGCTGAAGGGTGCGCCGGTGATCGCGGAGATGAATGCCACCTACAGCAACTTGTTTGGCCGCATCGAGCAGGAAGCCATAATGGGTGCCTTGATCACAAATTTCACGTTGATTCGCGGCGGGTCGATACAGCGGGCCAATGGAGGTTATTTGGTCCTGCCCGCCGAGGATGTCATCCGCAATCCTTTCACCTGGGAGAGCCTGAAACGCTGCCTGCGCAACAGTGAGATCGCCATCGAGGAACCCTTCGAGCAACCCGTGTTTACTGCCAAAAGTCTGCGCCCGGAACCTATTCCATTGGATGTAAAGGTCATTTTGGTCGGTCGCAGGGAAATCCACCAGTTGCTGCTGGCCTATGACGAGCATTTCACCGAACTGTTCAAGGTCAAGGCAGATTTCGATACGCAAATGGACCGCACCGATGAGCATGTACAGGATTATGCGAGTTTTGTATATAGCTTATGCCAGTCACAACATTTGACCAATCTAGACCCGTCTGGGCTGGCCCGGGTGGTCGAACATGGTTCCCGGCTGGCAGAGGATCAGGGCAAACTCTCCACCCGCTTCGGCGAGATCGCGGACGTGATCCGTGAAGCCAATTACTATGCCAGCCAGGAGAAGGCCGGGCTGATTTCTTATGCCCATATCGAGCGGGCCATCGAGGAACACTTTTACCGGTCCAGCCTGATCCAGGAACGCATCCAGGAAATGATCACTAAAAATGTGATCAAGATCGACCTCACCGGCTCAGCAGTGGGACAGGTAAATGGCCTATCGGTGCTCCAAATGGGGGACATCTCTTTCGGCCAACCCAGCCGCATCACCGCCAGCATCGGACTGGGGGAGAGCGGCGTGGTCAATGTAGAGCGCGAAGCTGAGATGAGCGGACCGACCCATACCAAGGGAGTGTTGATTTTGTCCGGTTATCTTGCCCAGCAATTCGCCCAGGATAAACCCCTCAGCTTGAACGCCCGGCTCGTCTTCGAGCAAAATTATGGCGGAGTGGACGGGGACAGTGCTTCCAGTACAGAATTGTATGCCATCCTGTCCGCCCTGGCTGAGGAGCCCATCAAGCAGAGTATCGCCGTGACCGGCTCGGTCAACCAGAAAGGCGAGGTGCAGGCCATCGGCGGTGTGAACGAGAAGATCGAAGGCTATTTCGCCGTATGCAAAGCCGAAGGTCTCACTGGAGAACAAGGTGTGATGATCCCTGCCAGCAACGTTCCCAACCTGATGCTGAAGCAGGAGATCGTGGATGCGGTGCAGGCGGGTCAGTTCCATATCTGGTCGGTGGCTACCATTGAAGAAGGCATCGAGGTGCTGACCGGAGTACCGGCTGGCAGGAAAGAAGATGGAAGTTTTTCACCTGATGGTATTTTTACCCGGGTGGACCAGCGCCTGGCGAAAATGGCCGGGGAGCTGGCAAAATTCAACGTCGGAAGATCGTCTGGTCATGAAAGTACATAATAAACACGATACCTACTGTATTGGTTGGATGCCTGGAATACTGGCCGTAACATAATACATGCGGCAGGGATTACATTCTTATAAGGATGTGTCTTATGCTCCTCTCAATTAGAAGAGGCATCATCGCAGGTTTTCTCGCGCTGCTTTTTGAATTTTATGCCTTCAACTTTGTACCAAGAAATATCGCCATCATGGCCACCCGCAGCCTGTCAGCCCAGAAAGTTGACTATTTGATTAATTTTCTGCTCTTCTTTATTGTTTTCTATCTTGTGCTGACGTTTGGTGCTTATCTGATCAAAAAGATTTCTCCAAAATCAAAATAAATATGAATTGCCCCAGGTCGATTTCTGGACATTGCCCAAGAATGGGTGAATATGTGATCGGATTTCAGCATTTCAAAAGGATAAATTCGGGATTTATTCTTTCGACGAATATTCTTTGAGTAGTAGCTTTGCCCCCTCCTAATAGAATAAAAACCGTGGCTTTTAAAGCCATGGTTTTATTCTTATCCTATATTATGGTTGCATTCGACCAGTAAGTGCTCCTTGCGCAGAGTTTCGGTAAACCTATCGATCCAGAGTCCCCGTGAATCGCTTCCCTTTTCCCCTCAGGAATGGGTTGTTGGGATCTTCGATGCTGGTCGTGACGTCCATCTGGAGCTCATCCCTATGAAATGCGCATGTGATGGTATTTGAGTGAGGCGTCTCGAGATACTGCCAGGTCATTATAAAAGTCTGGGAATCTTTCCATTGTCCGTGAGCGGCTAATTTGACCGGTGCCTGGACCTTCTTGTTGAAAAGGATTTCCAGCATGAATGGTTGAATCACCGGCATCTGCGCTTCGTTATGATTCCAGGCGCCGTTCCCGCACGAGATCTGGTGTTCCCCCTCCCCGTCCGATAACCGGAAATAGCTCGAGTTCTGGTCAAATGAAAAGGATACAAAACGAATACCTGCCTCATTATCCTTGATTGTAAAGCGTTTTCCTGACACACCTGCCATCCCCGAAGGGACCGGTTGCGCCGGAGGGGGCACCATGATCAGGGAACCAGTCTTCGAGCGCAACTTCTCGAGGGCTGCTGCCTGCGGAAGCAGGGGGCTGTGTTTCATTGCGGGCAGGATTTGCTCCCAGACCAGATCCAGCACCCCCTGCATGTCCTGGGTTTCGCTGGTGACCACAAGACATGCGTCCTGCTCTGGCATCACCACACAAAACTGCCCGTAAGCGCCATCCGCCCGGTAAGCCCCGTGCTGGCACCGCCAGAACTGATATCCATATCCCTGGAGCCAATCGGTCGGTTCGTTTACCCTTTCTGGTGTGGCATTGCTAACCTGGGCCGCGGTCGCTTCTTCGATCCATGTCGCCGGTAGCAGTTGCACTCCATTCCAATTCCCTTTTTGGGCGTAGAAAAGCCCGAATTTAGCCAGGTCTTCCGTTCGGATGCTCAAACCCCACCCACCCGTATTTATTCCTAGCGGACAAGTGTCCCAGGTTATACCGGTAATTTCCAGGGGTTCAAACAAGCGCGGGGTCAGATAATCCAGAACTTTCTTACCCGACGTTTTCTGGACGATGCAGGACAACAGGTATGAGGCGGCCGTGTTGTACAAAAAGTGGGTTCCGGGTGGGTAGTCGACCGACACCGACAGGATGGCCTGGGCCCAGTTGACCAACCCCCTGGGCAGGAGCATCAGGGTCGTATCGATTGCATGCCCCGTGGACATGGTCAGCAGGTCCTTCACCCGCATGGCTGCCAAGTTTTCGCTCACGGTTTCCGGGAGGTCGTCCGGGAAGAAAGAGATGACTTTATCATCCACCTTGAACAATCCCTCATTCACGGCAAAACCGACCGCGGTGGAGGTGAAGCTCTTGCTGAGCGAGTAAACATACCGCCTGCACCCTGCATCATAAGGAGCCCACCATCCCTCGGCGATAACGCTGCAATGACGCAGGAGCATAAAGCTATGCATGGCGAAATTTCGCCTCTCCAAAGCATCTATGAAGGCAAGGATATTCTGCGATGGCAAGCCTTGTTCTTCGGGCGTGCTCCGGGGCAACGTACCGGGCGGCGGTGTTTTATTCACTTGATATCCTTTTTTTTCAAGTCTTCAGCTTTTTGCGGGAAGAGCTGGTCCACCTTGTAGAATAAAACAGACCTCCAGGAGCACAGCTCGATCAGGATGGCCAAGGCATAATTGAAGCGGATTGCAGCCGGCGAGGAGGTTGTTTGGTTTATATTGGGAACGTAATGTCCCATGGCCAAGATGGCCGCACCCCGCACGCTGCCCGGTAAATGGCCTATTTTAATGCCGTTGCTGGCGGTAGAGTAGATGAATCCGGTGGGGCGTATCCCCGATTTTCTTTCCGAACAATCGACCTTATCCGCGAACATGGCTCCCAACAACCTCGCTGGAAAAAGCAATATTTCATTTTGCATTCGCCGGTATTTCAAGGTGGGGAAAAAGGGACAGGGTCGCCTTGCAGAATTTGACCATCTTATCCTCCGCAAGGCCGCGAGCCACCCCTTCGGCGAGGAGTGTTCGCATACGCTCCCCCCAATCTTCAATTCTGCGGAAATCCCGTTCGGTCGCCCGCCGTACGAAACAGCCCTTCTTGCGTGTCAGCGTCACGAAACCCTCACGCCGCAACAGGTCGTAGGCCTTGTTCACCGTGTGGAAATTGATGCCAAAATCCGAGGCCACCTGGCGTGTGGCGGGTAGCGGCGATTCATCGTGCAAATGACCTTCTGCGATTGCCAACACGATCTGGTCGCGGATTTGTTGGTAAAGAGGGGTTTCGCTGCCAAATTCAAGCAGGAGGAAAGCGGGGGTTTTCATATTTTGTTTGGAGACGGTTTTCTTGTTCATAACGTCATTTTTTGCCATGTCTTGATTCCATTCCTTTGAATCATCTTATTGTTCTATTTATTATAGAACAGTAGTAATAATATCACAATAATAGAATCATAATGATTACAGTCAAGGTTATTAAATTGCTGGTTTCATTACAGCTCCCAAACATTTGTTATTGCTCCAGGGTAGGGCAT
>JBGOZL010000168.1:0-5489 GCA_041480185.1 Anaerolineae bacterium | reverse complement strand
GGACCATTGCTGGTCGCCTCGTTCACGTTTAATTTCAACAACTTCAATTTGATCTTTCTGTTCAACGCAGGTGGACCGCCAATCGCCGGTACACCTACTCCCGCGGGACACACGGATATCCTGATCAGCTACGTGTATAACCTTGCCTTCTCAGGCAGCCGCGGCATTAACTACGGTTTTGCCTCAGCCATCACCATCGTCATCTTCCTCATCGTTGGCGCCATCACTCTCTTCCAATTCCGATATACCCGCATGTGGGAGGAGGTCAGTAAAAATGTCTAACCCACTTTCCCTTCAACGGCTCCAGCCATCTGTCACTGGACAGCGCAAGTTCAGCATCGCTATTCGCCTGGTCATTGCGGTATTCCTGGTCGCTTTCTCGATTTTCCCTATCATCTGGATGATCTCCGCCTCGTTAAATCCAACCGGCTCCCTGGCCACTCAAACACTAATTCCGAAGAACGCGGGGTTTGACAACTATCGTAAACTGCTGTCCTCGATTGAATTTCCTTTCTGGTTATGGCTTGGAAACTCGATCAAGATCGCCTCGATCACATCCGTACTATCGCTTGCCATCACCACAATAGCAGCCTATGCTTTCTCGCGCTTTCGCTTCCGTGGTCGCGTAACGATGCTTAAGAGCATCCTACTCATCAATGTGTTTCCAGGATTATTGGCGCTTGTTGCCACGTTCCTGATGATCTCCCAGGCGGGTGATATCATCCCCTCCCTTGGTTTGAACACACACGCCAGCCTGATCTTGGTGTACCTGGGGGGTGCCATGGGCATTAACATCTGGCTCATGAAAGGTTACTACGATACCATTCCGCACGATATCGATGAATCAGCCATGGTGGAGGGAGCTACTGATTGGCAGATATTTACCAAGCTTATTCTGCCACTATTGCGCCCGATATTGATCGTCATCGCCATCATTAACTACATTGGCACCTATGGCGAGTTCGTCTTGGCGCGGGTGCTGCTCAAGAGCGCCGAGCAATACACCCTGATGGTCGGCCTGCAGATTTTCTCGGGAGCGCAATTCCAGCAGAGGTGGGGAGTCTTCGCGGCCGGCGCGTTGATGGGCGCCTTGCCGATCATGATTATCTACCTTGTTCTCCAGGATCAGATCGTGGGAGGCCTGACCCAGGGCGCGGTAAAAGGATAACTTCCGTCGCCAATGCTGGAATAAAAAATGAGCCGAACCGATAAGGTTGCGCTAATGAAAAACAGGAAAAGGATCCTCGTACCGGTTGTTCTCTCTGCATTGGTTGTTTTGCTCGCGGTGGTTGTCATCATCGTTGTCCTGCCAATGATCTCAGCTGCCAACAAGAACATCCAGGACAGTTCTGGAATTCATATTAATCCAATTGAAGGGCTCAGCCCTGACTTTATCATGGGGTCAGATGTCTCGATGTTGCGTCAGATCGAACTCAGCGGCGGGAAGTATTATGTCAATGGGATCGAGGAGGATTGCTTGAAGATCCTCAAAGATCACGGAGTGAACTGGATCCGCCTGCGCATTTGGGTTGACCCGACCGACGATGCCGGGAACGGGCTGGGCGGTGGGAATAACGACCTGGAAAAGACCATGGAAATTGCCGCCCGGGCCAAAAAGCTGGGTCTCAAGGTGCTGATCGACTTCCACTATAGCGACTGGTGGGCCGATCCCGGCACCCAGGCCAAGCCACGTGCCTGGGCGAACTTGAGCACCGAAGAGTTGCAGAAAGCCGTTTATGATTACACGACAAATGTCATGCACAGCCTAGTCAAAGCCCATGCCACTCCAGACATGGTCCAACTTGGGAACGAGATCAACGGCGGCATGCTCTGGCCGGACGGTAAGATCTGGGTGGAGGGGAACGAGTCCATCGGTGGCTTTGATAGCCTTGCCGCCCTGCTGGATCAGGGCATCCAGGCCATCCGTGACAATGATCCGCACGCCAACAACCCGGGAAAACGGATCAAGATCATGATCCACCTCGCCAATGGAGGCAACAACGACCTCTACCATACCGTCTTCGATGGTCTAACCGCGAAAGGCGTCGAGTATGATGTGATTGGCCTGTCCTATTACAGTTACTGGCATGGGCCGATGGCGGACCTGATCAGCAACATGAACGAGATCAGTGCGCGCTATAACAAGCCTGTCATCATTGCTGAGACTGCCTACGCTTTTACGGTGGAGGCTGGCGATGCGCAGAGCAACCTCTATGGGGATGGCTTGCAGGAGATTGGCGGGTACGAGGCGACCGTGCAGGGACAGGCCACTGCCATGCGGGATGTGATGGCCGCAGTGGCGCAAGTACCGAACGGCAAGGGCTTGGGCATTTTCTACTGGGAGCCCGAATGGATCCCGGTGGAAGGCGCCGGCTGGAAGACAGGACAAGGGGATACCTGGGAAAACCAGGCCATGTTTGACTTTCATGGGAATGCGCTGCCGTCGCTAAATGTTTTCCGCCTGGTCAGACCCAATGAGGGCGGTAAGTTCATCCCGGCCAACATCGTGGAACTTTTCCCTGCGAATGCCAAAGTACCCCTGGATGGGGTTCTCCAACTCCCGGTCACCGTGAAAGCCAAATTCAGCGACGATTCAATCCGTAAGGTGCCCGTCACCTGGAAAACCTTTGACCCGGCGGTTGTCAAGGATCCGGGAACTTTCGTACTCAACGGAACAGTGGAGGGCACGGAACTTAAGGCAACAGTCAATGTCACTGTCAGTTATGTGCGGAACTATGTAACCAATGCGGGCTTCGAGACCGGTGACCTCACCGGCTGGACCGTGGAGGGGGATACCGCAGCAGTGAATATAAGTAACGAGGCTCAAAATTTATACCAGGATGTTTACGCCCTGCACTACTGGTTGGGCAAGCCTTTCCAGATCACCCTCTCTCAGACTATCACCGGCCTTGCTGAAGGCAAGTATTCCTTGAGCCTGTGGATCCAGGGCGGCGGGGGGGAGAAGGTACTGCAGCTATTTGCAAAGGATTGCGGCGGGGAAACAAAGACGCTGGATATTGTTAATACCGGCTGGCAACAATGGACCAACCCGACCATCAAAGGGATTCCGGTCATGAACGGGACGTGCACGATCGGTCTGACCCTCGACTCAGATGCTGGAAGCTGGGCGTTCATTGATGAGGTGGTGTTCTTTCCAGAAAAATAAGATACGTTGAAGGGGGAAAAAGCTGGCCCTTCCATAACTACACAGGAAAAAGACCATTGGGAAGGTGTCCATAATGGGCATTCGCTCTGTGCAACCTATCCCTGCGGGTATCTCAGCATGGCTTAACAGTAACGGGTATAATTCCTCTGTAAGTTCATAACTGATCCAGTCAAATATGCAATCTGTTCGGCATTCACGCCCCACCATCGGTTTCCTGTCCACATGGTCAGTGTATGAGGGGACTGCCATCGATGATTATACTCACGCGCTCCTGGAGGGGATCCGCGCCGCCGCGCGTAACTACGATTGCAACCTGCTGATTGGCTGCGGGATGTCGCTTCCTGGCAGTCCGCTTGCCAGCCGCACAGCCTGGGCGGTGTCGGGAGCGGATATGGATTTTATCCCGGTCGGTCCCTGGAACACCGACGGGTTGATCATTATTCCTGATGATCTTACTGACCCACAATTCGAATATGTTCAGGACTTGGTCCGCTCGGGTTACCCAGTTATTTTGACCACGGCTGAAAAACCCGGTCCTGTGGTGGCAGTGGATAATGCAGGAGGGATCCGACAGGCATTCGAGCACCTCGTTCAACATGGGCATCGTCAAATCGCATTTATTGCAGGCAAGAAAGGGAGAGGCGGCGACAGCGCGGAAAGACTGGCCGCATATCGGGAAGCACTTCGTAATGCAGACATGAAGGAAGACGAGCGCCTGATCGCTTTCGGTGAACACCGCCGGGAGAACGGGCGGGCTGCCATGCAGCAAATCCTTGACAGCGGGGCAGCTTTCAGCGCCATCCTGACGAGCAACGATCTATCCGCGATTGGTGCCATGGAGGTGTTACGCAATTACGGAAGGCGTGTCCCGGAAGATGTGGCCATCATCGGCTTCGATGATATCCAAGAAGCACGTTCCCAAAATCCACATCTGACGACGGTCCGGCATCCGACATTCTCACTCGGTTACCAGGCATTGTCGTCCATACTCGAATTGATCAATGGCCGAAAACCCAGTGAAATGAGCAAGCGTGTGGCAACCCGGCTTGTCATTCGCCATTCGTGCGGCTGCCGTCCGGAGAATATGCCTGTCACCTTACTGCCCTCCCTGGTGTCCTTTAAATCCCCGCAAAAGATCCGGCAAGCATTGACGGACCTGATGGCTGAAACCGCATCGATGGAGGCCCGCCAGAGCACGCGTGAAGAGATCGATACCCTGTGCCGGCACTTTATCGACTCTTTTATCCACAGCCTCACCCGGCGCGACTCAGCCCAGTTCGACGGCATGTTGCAGCGTCTCGTGGATTGGTTTGAGACCCATGAAGAAGATACTTATGCCTGGCATATGGCTCTCTCTGCCCTACGCCGCGGTCTCCCCAACCTACTTTCGGTTGAACCGGGCATAGACCCAACCTTCGCGGATGGCCTGGTGGACCGTGCCCGCCTGGCGGTTGCGGAAATTGCCCAGTGCCAAGAAACGGTCGCGAAGCTCCGGCGAAAAGAGATATCCAACCGGCTCGGTTTGATGACCTCACAATTGTTGACTGCCTTCGATGTCCCTGATATTGCCAGCATCCTGTTAAAGCACATATCCCTGTTGGGGATCCGGCACATCCTTGCGGCAACCTATTCTTCCAGCGATGAGGACCATTTCGCGAACGCCACGGTCCTACTAGATGTTGGGTCTCCCAATAGTAGGGCGGGACTAAAAATCCTTACCCGCGAGTTTCCGCCTTTGGATTTCTATTCTTCCAAAGAGGCTTTCCAGCTGGCAATTTTGCCATTTGCGATTGACGAAAAGACGACCGGATTCGTAGTCCTTAGTGCCACCAACCTGGAATTGTGCGCAGTGATAGTACGTAACTTGGCTGCGGCCTTGCGTACCAGCCGGCTTTATCGCGATGCCTTGGAAGGTCGGCAACTGGCTGAAGATGCAAATCGCCTGAAAAGCCGTTTTCTGTCCATGGTCAGTCATGAATTGCGGACACCATTGAGCCTGATCGTTGGGTTGAGCGAGATGCTCTTGCGCAAGCAATCAAAATTATCCGAGTTAGTGTTGCTCGATCTCGAACAGATCAATACCAGTGGAGAGCACTTGGCACGCCTGATCGGTGATGTGCTCGACATGGCCACAAGCGAAGCCGGCCAGTTGAGGATCCTGCGTGAACCTCTTGATCTGGGTGAGGTTTTGCAGGTGGTGGTGAAAATCGGCGAGCAACTGGCCCGTGAGAAAAGCTTGGACTGGCAGGCATATCTCCCTGAACGGGGGCCGATGGTTATTGGCGACCCCACGCGCTTGCGCCAGATCACGATCAATTTGATC
>JBGOZL010000167.1:0-5496 GCA_041480185.1 Anaerolineae bacterium | reverse complement strand
TTTCAATCTCAGTCTCGAACCAACTGCAACCGCCACCATGGACCAAAATTTACGCTTCCTGGAACCAGTCATACGCTATATGATTACTGTGGTTGAATAATAAATACCAATATTAGGTTGATATTGCATTTCGAGTTAGGAGGAGGCCATGAGTCGTGGATTGAACAAAGTAATGGTGATCGGTCATTTGGGGCGCGACCCTGAAATGCGTTACACCCCTTCGGGCAGACCCGTAACAACATTTACGGTTGCAACCAGCCGTTCATGGAACACAGCAGATGGAGAGCGCCATTCCGAGACAGAGTGGTTCAACGTTGTAACCTGGGGCAACCTGGCTGAAATTTGTAAACAATATCTGGTCAAAGGCCAACAAGTCTACATCGAAGGGCGCTTGCAAACCCGACGTTGGGAAGACAAGGAAGGCGTCAAGCATTCCACCGTGGAAATCGTTGCAAATGAAATGATGATGCTTGGGGAGCGTCGTGAGGCAAACAGCCATTCCTCGACTGGTGAAGAACCAGTCGTTGCGGAAGAAACCGATGGCATGTCTGCGGAAGACGAATTCCCCTTCTAGCTTAAATAGAACCTGCGACGAAAGTATACCTGCACTAATATTCGCCGCTACAATTAAAGATTGGAGTCAAAGTTTTTATGGAACGTGAACCTCGCAATGAAAATGATATGGACCAGGGCGGTGAGCGGCGCTACTTCGCCCGCCCGAAAGTATGCCAATTCTGCGCGGATAAGCACCTTACGATTGATTATAAACAGGCGGATGTCCTGCGCCGTCTCGTAACAGAGGAAGGCAAAATCCGCCCTCGCCGCCAAACCGGCACTTGTGCGAAACATCAACGCGTTTTGGCGAGCGCCATCAAACGAGCCCGCCATATCGCTTTACTGCCTTTTTCAGGCAGCGAACGCGAAGATCGATAATTTCGTTTGTCGTGAAAGGGCACAGGCCGATCCCATGCCCGTAATTATCTATACGCATGTTATTTCAACGGAACTATGTGAGTTACGATAGACCTCCGCAATGGGATGACAACATCCGGATGAGGCATTATGTCAAAGGATAAAGCACCCAAGATTGCATCCAAGAAACACCTGGCGCGCCTCGAACGCGAACGCCGTCAGACCCAATTAATAACCGGTATTGCAATTAGCATTGTGGTTATCATTGTTGGACTTATCGGGTATGGGATCCTGAACGAAACCGTTCTGAAAGCCCTCCAACCTGTGGTCACAGTAAATGGAGATTCCGTCACGATGCGCGAGTTTCAAGTACAGGTGCGTGTTTCTCGCCAACAATACGTTGACCAATACATGCAATACTACCAATTCGCCCAGATGTTCGGAATCGACCCGACGACAGATCCGAACATGTCACAAACATTGAACCAGATTCAAACCCAGTTGGCGACACCATCAAACATTGGTCAGCAAGTGATAGACAATATCACCAATGACTTGCTGATCAGGCAATATGCCAAGGCCAATGGGATTGTCTTGGCAGCAGCAGATTTGGATAAAGCGATGCACGATGCATTTGGGTATTACCCTGACGGGACTCCCACCCCCACCCCTAGCAGCACGCCATTTTCTTATTCGACCATAAATGCTACACAATATGCATTAGTCACTCCCACAAGTCCAGCAACAATCACACCTATCGGATCATTAACTCCAACTGCGACCCTCGATTTAAGCTCTACGCCAACGACCATCCCGAGCATTACACCCACCGCAACTGCTAGCCTCGTTCCAAGCATCACTCCCACCGCCACCCCTTACACACTCAGTGGATTCCAAACGAGCTATAAAGGCGCACTTGCAAACTATGCCAAATTGGGTATGACCGAAGCGGACTTCCAAAAAATATTCTTTGAAAGCCCGCTGTATCGGCAACGTGTTTCGGCCCTCGTAACTGCCAATATTGCCCACACGCAGGAGCAAGTCTGGGTACGTCAAATTCTTGTAACGGACGAATCGACCGCCCAGGTCATCCGAACACAATTGGCAGGCGGAGCAGATTTCGGTAAATTGGTCAGCCAGAACTCGACCGATACCACCAGCAAAAATGTAGGTGGAGATTTGGGATGGTTCGGGCGGGGAACAAAGAGCATCGAGATAGAAAACACTGCATTTGCACTTAAAATTGGTGAAATCAGTCAACCAGTGCAGTCTACAGATGGTTGGCACATCATCCAGGCACTCGGACATGAAGTTCGTCCGCTTACAGAGACTGAATACAATAACGCAGTATCGGCAGCTTTTACCCAATGGCTGACAGATCAGCGAACTGGGGCCAAAATTGTTGTGGCCACCAACTGGACTACCAATGTCACCACCTTGCCCAGCCTGGACAGTGCATTCGCGGATTTGTATGCAACCGCTACAGCATATTACAAGCAGAATCCACCAATAGTGGCAACACCAACACCATAATCCGGAATTTCGTACCAGGTTTTACAAGGAAATAAAAAGAGTTTAGCATTATTGCTAACCTCTTGTATATATCCCATAAAAACCCAAATAAATATTCTATTTTAGGAATTCTTCTGTAATTTCATCCAATTTCAAGCTAATGATCTGGCTGGCGGAATCATGTCCCATCGTCACCCCATAAATAACATCTGCTGCTTGAACTGTGTTGCGGTTGTGGGTGATGATAATGAACTGGGTGTCTTTGCTTAATTCCAAAAGTTGATCCCGGAAACGACCCACATTCACCTCGTCAAGCATGGCATCCACCTCCTCCATTACACAGAATGGGGTTGGGGAAACCTTGAGCAAGGCAAAAACCAACGCAATAGCTGTCAAGCTGCGCTCGCCGCCCGAGAGCAGGGAGAGCCCCTGCTCGCGTCGTCCAGGCAACCGTGCCTCAATATCTATGCCAGTCTCGGTTAAATTTTCGGGATCGGTTAAAGTTAAGCGTGCTGACCCGCCATCGAATAAGCGATGAAATATAATGTGGAACTCCTCGGCAACTGCATCAAAGGTTTTCTGAAATTCGCGGCGGGTAAGCTCGTCCAGCTCAGCAATTATTTGGCGGAGATCAGTTTCAGCCTTGCGTAAATCTTCCACCTGAGCAGTCAGGAAGACGTGCCGCTCTTTAACAGACCTGAACTCCTGCTGAGCTTCTGGGTTGACCGCTCCCATTCGACGTAATTGCGCCCGCTGCCGGGTCATATTGTCTTCCAAATCGGGAGCCAATTCTGTTACAAGCGGCAATTGTTCCACCAATCCATCAAATGGTAACGGCACCGGTCCGGAAACATCGGTAGTGTAATCAAATGCAACCAAGCCAAAGTCATCCTCAATTCTCTGTCTCAAGTTCACCAAGGCTTCCTGCTTACGACTAACATCAAGCTGAATCTGGTTGTAAATCCGCTCGACACGCGACAATTCGACCTGTTCCACAGTCTCCTTGTTCTGCCAATCGCCTTCCTGTCCCACGGAGTTTTCCAGTGTTTTTTCAGCAGGTCCAATCAGGTCGCGAAGTTCGTCCAACTGTGTATTTATCCCCACAATCTGGCTGCGCAGGTTTTCCCGTTCATTTTCCAATTCCTCCAATGAACCATCGATTTCCAGCAGACGTGATTCAGCCCGCTCCTTTTGTTCCTGCAAATTTTGAATATCCTGCTTACGCTCGATCAACCTGGCCTTAGCATCGCTCAAGGCGAGCTTCCCTACTGCAGAGCGCGTCCCCCAAACCGTTACCTGATCCTGAAAATCGTCCAAAGAAAGACTTCCCAATTTTGCTGTTTTCACCCGGAGTTCTTCCTGTGCAAGGATCGTTTCCTGCTCGTTCTGGGACAATGCTAAAGCAGATGTTTGACTTTCATTTTTAGCTTGGGAGATCTCCAACTCGATACTCTGTTTCTGGCTTAATTCCCAATCTAACTGCCTCCGAGCTGTCTCTACTCTAATCTGAGATTGGTGTTCCGACTCCCGGGCTTTTTCCAGCAAAGCTTGCTTCGTTTCAATGTCTTTTTTTAACTCAAGCGCTTGTTGGCGGGCATTATCCATAAGCCCTGAGACTTTTATTGCCTCACTTTCCAGAGAAGCGATTTGACGTTCAGCCTCGGCCAAGAATTCTAGAAATTCCCGCCGCTGCCGCGGGCGGCCCAGGATGGCTGCCTTGCCTGGTTTCCCTGCCAATACTTCCCCCGAGGCATGGAACACTTCGCCGCGCAGGGTAACAGCACGGGCAGCTTTGGGCAGACCAGCCAGCACGTGCCGTGCCGCAGAACGGTTGCGGACAACTAGCACCTGTCCCAACAGTAAATCCAGAACTGGACGGACTTCCGCTGGAGCTTTGACCAGATCGGAGGCAACACCCAAGCAATTTGCATCCGGCTTGATTTTCAGTGGTTCTGCGGGAGAAAGCCAATCGAGCGGCAGAATTGAAGCACGGGAAGTGTGATCTGAATCGAGCAAGGCCAGGGCTTGTTCGGCATCCTGACCCGAATCCAACAATATGGAATCAGTGAATTCCCCTAGTGCAGCTGAGATCGCAAGTTCCAGGTCTCCTGGCACGTCCATTACAGAAGATAGTGCTCCGCGTGCCCCATTTAGTTTAGACTGACGGGCAGCTTCCAGTAGCAGTTTCGCTCCGTCAGCATATCCTGTCAACGATTGGTCGGCCTGATCCAGTACATCAAGTTGCGCTTTAAATCGGGCGTGTTCAGCCTTTTTAGCCGCGCCTTCCGCGCCCTTTTGCTTGACATTTTCTTCCAATGCTGCAAAGTGTTTTTGTGAGGAATGTAATTCTTTCTCTGCCGTTTGTAATATGGTTTCAGCATTTTGTCGAATTAGTTCAGCTGATTTATATTCATTTGCATGGTGGGCGGATTCTTTTTCGTTCAGTTCAATGGCCTGAATTATGGATTCCAGTTTTTGTTTTTGGGTTTCAGAGCGAGCGCCTAATTCCTCAAAATGCGCTTGAAACCCAGCTCGTTGGCTGGAAAGTTCATCCGTTCTCTTCCGGGCAGATTCATACTCCATTTCAAGAAGTGATTTCTCAGCTAGGCGTTTGTTCAGTGCCGTCTGGGCAGCGTCGGCTTGCGCACGCGCTTCGTTGAATTCTGCCAATAGGCTAGCGGTCTCTTTCCCAGCAGCAAGGCCGCGTTCCTCGGCAATTTTTAATTCCTCAGTTAGACGGGACTGCTCGCTCAAAACCGCTTGACGATTATCCAACAGGAAGCGCTGGCGCTCATCCAACTTTGCCATGCCACCGCTGATAGACTCGCGGGTCTCGTGTAGTTGGGCGGACTGGCGATGCCAAGAGTTCAGCCTCGTACGCAGGTTGTTAATCTTTTCACGAAAATCAGAAAATTCTTGGCGCATGCGCTGGTAGGTTGCGCGCGCATCGGTCAATTTGGTTTCCTGGATGCGCAGTAGGCTGATCGCATCGGTCAAATTTCTCTGGGCGTGATGCCAATGATACCCATACCATTCGTGCATCAGGACGCGTAAATCAGTTTGTACCTGGGT
>JBGOZL010000166.1:0-5517 GCA_041480185.1 Anaerolineae bacterium | reverse complement strand
TATTTCGCGGCATCCAGTGCATTCTCGACTGCTTCAAATTGCCCGTAGTCGGGGAGGATGATCACCATCTCTGCCAGGTTCCCTTTATAAGACAGCGCCACCACCTGGTAGCCCTCACCAGAACCAACCCGGATTGGGATCTCGCCGTCAGTCTGCATGGTGGGGACCTGCACCTGCGACCCATCCAGCAGGGTAAAAGGCGCATCCCTGGTCAATTTTTTAACGAACGCTTCCTGCCAGGCGGCTTTAAAGTAAATCGCGTTCGCCAGGACCATGCGCGTGGTCGGGTCAACGGAGCCGGGTGGCATGACATCCTTGATCTTTCCCTTCGTTTCACGGTCGACCCAGTCATTGATCTGCTGCCGCGCGGAATTGGGCGCGGCGGCAAAGTCCAGCAGGCGCACTCCTGAACCATAATTGACAGCCAGCAGGTCAAGATACGGTTTCTCAAACGGGTAATCAAGCTGACCCCAGACCGCATTGGCGATGTAGAGCTGCATGGGATTTTTACTATCGATCTTCTTGGATTGTGCCGGACGCTGGGCGAGATCGAGCGAAAGGGCATTTAATGCCGGGTGGAATTGATCCGGAGGCAAAGTGAAATGCAGGGTGCTGGCAATTTGGGAAGCAGTCTCCCCGCCGGCGCCGCCGTACAACATCGCTGAAGCCAGTGAAATACTGTATGGGGAAAAGACCAGGTTGCCGCCCTCCCCCTGCACCTGGTGGTAAAAATCAAAGGTGAAAGCGTTGTTGCCATCCAGAAGAGTTCGCGCATTGGCTGCAGGAATTGTTGGAGAGATGTCCCGCGCCAGGTCTGATTTGGCCACCGCGCCCGAATCTGCCGAAGCAAACTCGCAGGCTGACAGCAGTAAGCTCATCAGAATTACGCAAATATTGAATAAGGTTCGCATTCGAGCTACCTTTCGGTGAAATGACCCTTCTTAATATGGACGTGGTGATGAAAAATTCGTTCCATCATGGATATCTGAGTTTTTTTATCGGCCTTATTCAAGCCAAAATAGTACAGTTCTTCTGATAGAGGCCCCTATAAGAAACTGGCAGAGATTGACAGACCGGGCAACGGCGATCCGTTATGGCGTATATGACGCCAGCCAATACTCTTTTCCATCGCCTTCCGCGGTCCAGCCCATGCCGCCGGGAATGGCCGCGTTTTCAACTTTCCAGAAGACGAGGCCATCCGCACAGACCGGGCCTTCGAGGATTTTGACAATTGAACCGGGATAGAGCAAACTGATAATATTGTCCGCGATTTTTGGCTCAGAGCGGACCCGGTCGGGTAGATCGCCCTGTGTAACAATGGCATATTTGCCGGCCGAGAGCCGTGTCCAGCCTGCAGCGCAGGCAATGGATAGGCCACCGGTCCGCGACCAGTCGGGAGCCCAATCATCGCCCGGGCTGTTGGTGAGGTTGGTGAATCCGCTGCCATCCACATCTGCCACGAATATATCGTGATTTCCCTTTCCTTCAAGATCGTATGCAAATGCGATCCTGGTCCCATCCGGTGACCAGACGGGGTAGGCCTTGTCGCCCTGCATGTTGGTGAGCCTGGTCAATTGGCTGCCATCCGCGTTCACCACATAGATCTCGGGTAAGCCATCCCGATCGGACAAAAAGGCGATCTGCTTCCCATCTGGCGACCATTTGGGGAACCAATCCGAATGCGGGTTCTCCGTGAGATTGATCATCCCGCTGCCATCCGAATCCATCACGAAGATATCGCTATTGCCGGTTCGATCGGATGTAAAGGCAATCTTCCTCCCGTCCGGCGACCATGGATCGAAGGCCGAGTCTTTAGCCAGGTTGCTGGTGAGTTTGGTCAGCCCGCTGCCATTCGCGTTCATCACAAAGATCTCAACATTATTACCGAGTTTGGAGGTATAGAGGATTTTCATCCCGTCCGGCGACCAGAAAGGCAGAGTATCCGACCCCGAGTTTTGGCTGAGATTGGTCTCTCCGCTGCCATCGGCGTTGATCACATGGATTTGCTGGCTGCCAGCGTTGATGGATTGAAAGACAATTTTCTTCCCATCCGGCGACCAGTCAGGCAGGAGGTTGTTTTGCGGGCCGTTCGTGAGTTTGGTCAGCCCGCTTCCATCAGGGTTCATCACGTAGAGATCAGCGATAGTGGCGGAGTTATTACTAGATACAAAGAGGATCTTCGACCCGTCCGGCGACCAAAGAGGGGATGTGTTGTATCCTGAGATATTGGTGAGTCTGGTTACCCCGCTGCCGTCAGCGTTCATCACATAGATATCTCCGCCGTTAACAACTTTTAAACGACAGAAAACGATGCGACCACTGCTCAAATTTGCGAGGGTACGGGTGGGAGGAAATTCAGTCGTGGCCGTCCGCGTGTTTATGGGGGGAGGAGTGTGCGTCCTGGTGGGAGTAAATTCAATTGTGGCAGTCGGCGTGTTTGTGGAGTAATACGTAAGCGTACTAAAGGGGGTGGAGGTTGCCGTGGCATTCGACGTGTGTGTTGAGGAAGGAGTGGGGGTCTGCACTGGCATTCCACTCCGATCACAGGCTGACAGCAGGATCACCATCAGAATTACGCAAATATTGAATAAGGTTCGCATTCGAGTCACCTTCCGGTGAAATGACCCTTCTTAATATGGACGTGGTGATGAAAAATTCGTTCCATCAGGGATGGCTGAGGTTTTTATCAGCAGCATTCAAGCCAAAACAGTTCAGCCCTTCTGATAGAGGCGCCTAAAAGAAACTGGCAGAGATTGACAGACCGGGCATGGGCGATAGCGTTATGGAGTGTATGGCGCCAGCCAATACTCTTTTCCATCGCCTTCCGCGGTCCAGCCTATACCGTCGGGATTGGCTGCATTTTCCACTTTCCAGAAGACGAGGCCATCCGCACAGACCGGGCCTTCGAGGATTTTGATAATTGAACCGGGATAGAGCAAATTGATAATATTGTCCGCGACTTTTGGCTCAGAGCGGACTCGATTGGGGAGATCGCCCTGTGTAACAATGGCATATTTGCCGACAGAGACCCTCGTCCAGCCCGCGCCACAGGTATTGGATGGAGGCTGACCCTCGGTTAACGTCCAGTCGGGAGCCGAATAATTACCCGGGCTGTCGGTGAGGTTGGTTAGCCCGCTGCCATCCGCATTCACCACGAAAATATCCTTATCGGATACAAATGCGATCCTGGTCCCATCCGGCGACCACACGAGGTACGTCTCGTTATCCGGGGTGTTGGTGAGTCTGGTCATCCCGCCCCCAGCCGCGTTCATCTTATAGATGTCGGTAGGGCCATCCCGGTCGGACAGAAAGGCGATCCACATCCCTTCTGGCGACCATTTGGGGAACCAATCAGAAGCTGGGTTGACTGTGAAATTGAATAATTGGCTGCCATCCGGATGCATCACGAAGATATCCTTATTGCCGGCCCGATCGGATGTAAATACGATCATCCTCCCATCCGGGGACCAGGCATCGAGGGCTGTGTCAGTGGCTGGGTTGTTACTGAGATTGGCCTGCCACCCGCTGCTATTCGCATTCATCGCATAGATCTCATCGTTGCCATCACGGCGGGATGCAAAGATTATCACCTGCCCGTCGGGCGACCAGTAAGGCAGGCTGTCTGGACCCAAACTGCGGCTGAGATTGGTCTCACTGCTGCCATCCGGGTTGATCACATGGATCTCCTCTTTTCCATCGCGGACGGATTGAAAGACAATCTTCGTCCCATCGGGTGACCAGTGGGGGAAGCTGTCAATGGCCGGGCTGTTGGTTAGCCTGGTCACTCCACTCCCGTCATCGTTCATCACGTAGAGATCCACGTTACTATGTTCGATTTCTTCACTGAATACAAAGAGTATTTTCTTCCCATCCGGCGACCATTCAGGGGATGTGCTGTATCCTGGGTTGTTGGTGAGCCTTGTTAACCCGCTGCCGTCGGCGTTCATCACATAGATATCTGCGCTGTCATTCATGAAACGACTGAAAACGATGCGTCCTTTGCTCAAAGGCATGGGGATACTTGTTGGGGGAAATACAGTTGTGGTCGTCGGTGTGCGTGTGGAGTAATATGTGAACGTACTAAGGTGGGTGGAGGTTGCTGCGGCAGTCGAGGTGGGTAAGGAGGAAGGCGTGGGGGGTTGCGCTGGCGTTTGGGTTGGCGTTGCACTCAAATCACAACCCACCAGGAATGTAGAAAGTAACAAAGACGTTATTAAAGTCGTATATCTGCTTCGACTAGTTCTTATATGCTGGCCTATTTTTATGAGTTGGGTCATACTGTCTGCCTCCTCCCATTACTATTTCATAGCAGATTCAAACCAGTCATCCGGATGCTCATTCCGTGCACTTAACTCGCGTTTATTCGGATCGCATAACAGCTTATGGGCGATCCGTATAAAATCTCAATTTTATAGTTGTATACGACAATAAATTTGTTTACGCCTTGAATAATTATTGCTCATATTGTTTATGCAAGAGTGGAATTAACCATTAACATTATACATAAATAAAAGATGTACACATTAAAACTGTGTACATCACAGAAGGTACGCAGGCTCCTCGCCGAGGATTTGAACCTAGAACCTAGCGGTTCTAGGTTCAAGTCCTGGCCGAGGCAAATTTGATCTCAACGGCTTGGCTCAGCGGCGGGTGGTAAGCTGCTCCTGCTGCTCAGTGCTCTGCCAGGAACTTTTGGATGTGTGGTAGAACTTCGTCACATCGCGTGATCGCTCCGCCATGATCTAACCCTGGCAGGGTGAAGAACGTGGAGTTGGCTATCTGCCTGGCGCACGCCTCAACGGACAGCTCGTCCATTTCCCCGGAAAAGAGCAAACAAGGCATGCTCATCGTTGGCAGGACGGACTCCAGGTTCTCACGGTCTTGGGTTAATACCAGGAGGGTCTTGTAGTCGTAGGCCAGCATGCGCTTCCTCAGCGCGGGCGGGACCACATCGAACTCCTCCTCCCATTGAGCAACAAATGCTTTCGGTCCCTTCTCGATAGCAACCCGAATAAATTGGCGCAAGCCGTCCATGCTTGTTGCATGCGGGGTTGCTCCTCCAATAATCAAGGATCGTAAACGCTCGGGGGCGTAGCGCGCCAAACCGAAACCGATCCACCCGCCCATCGAATACCCAAAGAAGTGGGTTTTTGCAATACCCAGGTCATTCAGAATTACGACGATGTCCTCCACCCTTTTCTCAAGTTTGTAGGCTTTAGGCGTCTGTGGCTTGTCGCTACCTCCGTGCCCCCGGGCATCCACCAAAATCAACCGGTAATTGCTCTTAAGGGCTGTGACATAACCAAAGTCGTACCAGTTTTCCAGGGTAGCCACAGACCAATGCTGGAGCACCAATGGAGGTCCTCCCCCTTCTGTTTCATAATGGATACGAACACCCTCGTTGTCAGCAAATGGCATGTCTATTACCTCCCGGGTCTTTGGATAAACCAATTACATTTCTCACATCAGTGCGCGGCTGAACGCGTTTCATGGGTCACTATTTCTTCAGCGCCATCT
>JBGOZL010000165.1:0-5546 GCA_041480185.1 Anaerolineae bacterium | reverse complement strand
TAATAGTTTTCGGCAACTATATACATCCCCGCAGTGGTCGGGGATTTCTTTTTTCCCCTGATCTGGGTATTCCCATATCACCCATAATAGGTGACGACAAGAGCTTTCGAATGGGATAACATATTGGCAATGGAATCTTGCAGAATTATTTCGTTATTGAAGTGGAATGAATCAAAGGAGAAATGGAAATGAACATGTCGGCTCCCCCGGTCATCGAGACTCGTGGCCTGACCAAAACGTACAAAGGTGTCCAAGCACTCAGGTCATTGGATCTTCAGGTGCAAAAGAACTCGATATTTGGTTTCCTGGGGCCAAACGGCGCAGGGAAGACTACCACCATCAAGCTGTTGCTTGGATTGATCCGCTCGACTGCTGGCAGCGCCTCTGTATTTGGCATGGACAGCGTAAATCAGAGTATAGATATCCGCGCCCGCACCGGTTACCTGCCACAGGAGCCGCATTTCTATGAGTATATGACCGCCCGCCAAACATTGCGCTTCACTGCCAGGTTTTTTTTCAAAGGGCCCAAAAAGAAAATAGAAGCTCGGGTGGACGAAATGCTCCATCTGTTTGACCTGGCCGATAAAGCCGACCGTCCGTTGAAGACCTTTTCAGGTGGGGAAAGGCAGCGGCTGGGGATCGCCCAGGCCCAGATCAATTACCCGGATCTTCTCATCCTGGACGAGCCGGCCGCATCGCTCGATCCGATCGGACGTCGTGACGTGCTGGAAGTGATGTCCAAATTGCGAAAGTACACTACCGTCTTCTACTCCACACATATTCTGGATGACGTCCAACGAGTAAGCGACACTGTGGTTATCTTGAACAAAGGTCAGCTGGTGGCTGAGGGGCCGATCGATGAATTGTTGGCCGGAAGTGAAGGCGTGATCTACCTTATCAACTTGAAAGGTGACACAGAATCGGCTCTCAAACAGGTTGGTTCCCAACCCTGGGTCAGCGGGATCAAGACCGGCAAACACGGCGATGAAACCACCTGGCAAGTCAGTGTGTCTGACCCACAGGTGGCCGAGGCGCAGCTGCTTAGACTGCTGGTCAAATCCCCGGTGGTGGTGACAGAATTCCGCCGCAAGCGGTATGAGTTGGAAGATATCTTCATCCAGGTCATCGAAGGAGATCAAGATGTCCGGAAATAGTGATTTCGAAATGGTGAACGAACGGGGCTGGAGTCGTGGATTTAATAACCTTCTCGATAATGAGCTCTCCCGTTGGTGGAAGACCAGGTTGTGGTGGGTGCAATGCCTGATCTGGGGTGGCATGATCGGGTTCATGCTGGGCGCCGTGATGTTTGGTACTCCAGATTTCAAACTCGAGGATGGCGTGATGTTCTATGCCATTTTTGCGGGCATGTTCCCTGCCGTCGCGGTGGTCATAATCATGCAGGGTGTGCTGGTGGGGGAGAAGAAAGACGGGACAGCTGCGTGGGTGATGTCCAAGCCTGCCGCACGCCCGGCATTCATCCTTTCCAAAATGGTCGCTAACATCCTGGGGGTGCTGGTAACCATGGTGGTTATACCTGGCCTGGTTGCCTATGTCATCTTTTTTATCCGTATGCAAACCCCGCTGGATCCAGTACGATTCCTGGCAGCCTTGGGAGTCGTCTTTCTCCACCAACTCTTCTATCTGACCCTGACGCTCATGCTGGGTGCTCTTTTCAACAACCGCGGCCCGGTCATTGGCATTGCCCTGGCATTTCTTTTCATGCAGCAATACCTGGTCGGTTTGTTGCCGGTGCTGCGTTACCTGATACCTTGGACACTGGTTATTCCGCTAAATAATGAGACAAACGCCATTGTGCCCTCCTTGTTGTCTGGCCAGCCGATCTATTCGTCCATCCCTTTGTTGGCTGTGGCATTTGAGAGTGTCCTGTTCGTCCTGGTTGCCGTGTTGCGGTTCAACCGTGAGGAGTTCTAGGAATTTGATTGATAATGATCAGAACTTTTGCTATACGTTTTTTCCGTTCTTGCAAGGTATTTAGGATATTTAATTTTCTCGATTTAGGTGCTGACCGGGCTACATAAACGGAATAATCTAGAGTTGAATGATACTGGGAAGTCATGGAAAAGGAGATTAACCATGCAAAACAATCGTCTCTCAGTGAAAAGATGGGGTGAGGGGTTCGTCCTGGCTTTGATTTTCATAGCCATTGGAGGTTTGACAATTATCGTTTTCAGCCCTTTGAGACCATTGCTTGATCCGGTCCCGGATTACCTGGGCAGGATCGGTTTGATTTTCCTCCTCCTGGTCACAATGTTGCTGGCACGCAAAAGCAGGCGCTTTGAGAGGTACTCTCAAATATTGCTTGGCCTTTTGATCCTGGCCATCGCGGTCTCCATAGACTGGATTTTCGGAAGATATCTTATTGATTCCCTGGGTCTCGATGGCACCACTCCCGTCAGTTTTGCGCTCTTGAAACTGAATGAGTGCGCTGTTATTGTCTGTAGTGTCATCCTCCTTACCCGGTTGGCGGGAGGTAGCTTGGGTTCGATCTATATCCAGAAAGGCAATCTGAAGCAGGGACTCATCATTGGATTTATCGCTTTCCTTGTTTGTGTTGCAGGGTCCATCCCCATGGCGACTCTCTTGTTTAATTATCAAGACCTGACAATTGCCAGGATCATCCCCTGGATCCCCTGGCTTTTGGTGGCTGTATTGGCTAACGCCGCTCAGGAAGAGCTGTTGTTCCGGGGATTGTTTTTAAGAAAGCTGCAACCATTCCTGGGGAGATTCCTCTCGAATTTGTTGATCGTTTTTGTGTTCACCCTGCTGCATAAAGGGGTCACCTATACACCCAGCGAGTACGTATTATTTGCCATTCTCATCCCGCTTGGATTGGTCTGGGGATATATCATGCAAAAAACTGACAGCGTCTGGGGTTCGATATTGTTCCACGCTGGCACGGATATCCCCATTTTCTTGGGCATTTTCTCCAATTTAACATAATGAGGATGAGACCTCAATGAAATACATCACCCTTGTGTCGCTCTGTATTACAGTCGGTTTGAGCGCATGTACCGCCACCAAGTCCAAGCCAATGGGCACCTCTTCACAAAGAATATACGCCATCACGGATGTGACCGTAATTGATGTGGAGAGTGGAATCGCAGTTCCTGGTCAGACGGTCATTATTGTTGGCGATCGGATCGATAAGATTGGTGCTCAGGAAAAGGTCGGCATCCCGGAAGGTGCCGGGATCATCAATGGTCAAGGTCTCTACCTGATCCCCGGTCTTGTTGATGCGCATGTCCACTATCTCGACGCGCCTGTATTTGGGCGCCTGATGATTGCCAATGGCGTTTTGCTTGTCCGAGACATGGGCATGCCCAACGACTATATTCTTCCATTGCGGGATGAATTGAATCAAGGCAAAACACTGGGACCGGAAATGATCGCCACAGGCGCAATCCTGGATGGATTTCCGCCCTTGATCCCAAGTATCTCTTTGGGTATCAAAACTCCCGAGGAGGGCCGGGCAGCGGTACGCCAGCAGGCAGAAGCTGGTGTGGACATGATCAAGGTCTACAGCCTCCTCGACAGAGATGTATTTCTGGCGATCATTGATGAAGCCCATAAATATGGGCTTAAAGTCGTCGGGCACATTCCCGACTCGATCTACCTGGAAGATGCCGTTGCAGCAGGCTTACAAAGCAGCGAGCATTTCTTGGGCTTCGAGAAAGTTATCGCTAAACTGCTGGGAGAGCCTGTGAAATTAATATTTGCTGGCAGTGGGTCGGAGGCAGGTTATTTCCAGCGATTGGGCGAGGTCAACCCGGCAGATCTGCAGGGAGTGTATCAGCGGATTAGGGCGAGCGGCATGACCATCTGTCCGACCGTTGTCACCTTTAAAATTCTTACCAATATTGATCTATTTAAATCCGGAACATTTCCGCATAGTGAATATATCTCACAAAGTGTTTTGGACCTCTGGACGTCGTTATGGGCCCAACAAACCAACCTGCCGGATTTTATCTGGCAAAATTGGGTGACAATGGTCGCCGGCTTGGATAATGCCGGGGTACCTCTGATGGTGGGGACTGACCTGATGCTGCCCGGCATTATCCCTGGTTATTCTGTCCACGAGGAAATGTTAATTTGGCAGCATGCAGGCATCCCAGCTGTGGATATACTGCGCAGCGCGACCATTGTTCCAGCAAAGTTCATGGGTCTGGGAGAACGACTTGGCAGTATCAGTGAGGGAAAGACAGCTTCTTTTGTTCTGATCCGGGCAAATCCGCTGGACGATATTTCCAACGCACAGAAGATTGAAAGCGTCTTTCTGCGTGGACAGTATTACAGCAGAAATGACCTGAATCGTTTACTCGTTGAAGCTAAACAGTTGGCCCATCCATAATCTATTCAAACAGGGCAAACTCTATTGATATTAGATGGCATAATGGGAGGAAGGGTTTCTGTTTTGATATGATGAAACTCGTACTCAATACATCAGCCAATTATTATTCCCCGCTCCAAAAGAATGTCAACAATGAATGGTAGTGGTATCTTTAATCTGAATTAGCAAAAATGGAAGCTTCCATACATGAATGCTGGCTGATACTTGGCAAAAGGATACTGGAATTTGATTTCCAACTCCTGTTAGTGATTAGGAGCATGTCATGAATTCGGTCGTATCTTTTCGTTCCATAGACCTCTCCGTTGTCATTATCGCTAACCTCACCAACCTGCTGCTGGCGGTCATGTTTTTCTTTCGAGGGCGCGGCAAGCCGAGGACAGGGAACGCGTTCGGTTGGGGCGCGGTCATCCTGGGATTCCCACTCCTGGCTGCTGTCATCCTGAACGCTATTGTGGCGCGGCCGTGGTGGACATTCATTCTTCCGGGGCTGCTGGTGCTATACGACGCGGTAGAATCCGTCCTGGATTTCATCTTAAAATTCGACTTCCGCCATTCCCGTTGGCTTGGACCATACCTGGGCCTTTATTATCTTGCCCTGATGGGCATGATCGGCTACACCTTTGCGGCTGGCAAAATTTTCGGCTTCATCACCCTGGTAACCTATTTCATCAACCTGGCAGCAACTGCCTGGTCATTTGCACGCGTCCAACACGGATAAGGAGAATATCGTGGCAAAAAACATCCTCATTTTGAAAGGCAGCCCGCGCGAAAAAGGCAACAGCGCCGTACTCGCCGGTCGCGCCGCGGCAGGGGCATTGGAAGCTGGAGCGCAGGTTGAAAGCATCTACCTGCACGGGCTGGACATCCGTCCCTGCGATGCCTGCGAATTGTGCGTCGACGGCGAATGCGTCATTGAAGACGACATGCAGACACTCTACCCCAAATTGGCTGCTGCGGATGCCATCCTGCTGGCCTCGCCAATATACTGGTTTACCATCACTGCCCAGCTGGTTCCGATGGTCGAGATTAGAATACCGAGAATCAGGACTTCCTTCGCTGTGACCTTTCCGCTTGGGGCAGGGCGCAGGTGGGTGCGCTTCATTTTTGAATCTATATCGCGATCCCACCACATGTTGATGATGGTGGCGCCGCTTATAGCCAGAAACAAGCTGGGGAT
>JBGOZL010000164.1:0-5550 GCA_041480185.1 Anaerolineae bacterium | reverse complement strand
GCGAGCTTTGGCCCCCTCCGGTGAGACCCGTTCACCGTGGAATTGTATCCCTAATACTTCTTCGGGGTCGCGTTCTTCAATGGGAATTAGACTGCCATCCGCGACCGAAAAATCAATTGAAGAAACCGGGGCTACAGAATAGACTGGCACCTTGTTATCATTGGCTGCCAGCGCCAGCATGTAGGTGCCAATTTTATTCGCCACGTCGCCATTGGCTGCGATTCTATCGGCACCGAAAAGTACTTCCTGCACCTGGCCCGATCTCAGGAAATATCCGGCTGAATTATCGGTGATGATTTCGAAAGGAATACCATACTGCCCCAGTTCCCAAGCTGTCAGACGGGACCCTTGCAATCGAGGACGCGTCTCATCCACCAGCACATGGATCCGTTTGCCTTGCTTATGCGCAGTGCGAATGACCCCCAAAGCTGTGCCCCAATCTACCACGGCCAGTGCACCGGTATTGCAATGATGGAGGATGGTATCACCGTCGCGGATTAACTTCGCTCCATGTTCGGCCATCCGCTTGTTGGTGGCTACATCTTCGTCGGCAATTCGCTGGGCTTCATTCAAGACGACCAGTCGTAGATCGTCTAAATTTATTGCTTGATTCCCAACAAGCTCGTTCCTGAGTGCCTTCAACACTCTCTCCACTGCCCATGCTAGGTTGATAGCAGTCGGGCGGGTTGCTTTCAGTGTAACGGCCGCCGATTCAAGGTCCGCAAGGAATTCTGTAGAGGAACCTGCCCCTGATTCATTCGCAGCCAGCGCCAGCCCGAAAGCAGCCGCTGCACCAATGGCCGGCGCACCGCGAACTGTCATATTACGGATGGCTTCCACCACTTCCGACCTGTTATGCAAGGGAAGCACTTCCAACGCCGTAGGCAGCTGGCGTTGATCGATCATTCTGAGAGAGTTGGATTCCCAAAAAACGGTTCGCATGGACGCACAGGAAAAGACGCCCGCTCAGGGGCGTCATCAGTCGTGGACAAAGTTTATCATGCCGTACCCATATTGACAAGCATTGACATGGCTTCTTTTCTCAATTATAAGATTAACATGATTATTAAACGCTTGTTTTTTGGAGTATGCCTGGGTTCTCTGCTGATGGGTTGTGTGCCAGCTTCAATCCCGGCATCGACCTTGGCACCCAGTTCCACTCTTCCCCCGGCGATCACACCCTACGACACATCTTTGCCTACATTCACCCTTTCTCTGACGCCCACTCCTGAAGTCAGGGTCGAAACCGGTGAAAAGGCGTTATTTAATGGCGACTATGACCAGGCACTTTTCGAATACCAGGCGGCCTCCGATAATTCCACCAATCCAGATGTAAGTGCAGCTGCATTGTGGGGATTGGGGCGTGTCGAGTATGCCATAAAAAACAATGCAGCTGCTTTGGATACGCTCTGGCAATTAACCAGTCAATATCCAGCCTCTCCAAATGCAGTCCGTGCGTATTTTTTGATTGGTGAAATCTACAAGGCGCTCGGGAGAAATGCTGAAGCCGCTCAAGCTTATACGATCTATCTTGCGCTCCGTCCTGGCATCATCGATGCCTATGTACAGGAACAGCGGGGCGATTCCTATGCTGCCGCTGGAAATGATACCGATGCTGTAGCCGCATATAAAGCTGCGTTGGCTGCTCCCAGGATAGAGGACAATACCGCCTTGCAGGTTAAAATTGCCCAGGCAGATGACCGTATGGGGGATTCGACCACAGCGCTGGGGATATATGACTCGATTTATGCAGCCAGCTCGAATGATTATGTGAAAGCCCAAATGGATTTGCTTTCCGGTCAAATCTACCTGGCTCTCGGTCAACCTGATCAGGCTTATCAGCGTTTCCTTCACGCTGTTGCGAATTACCCTTTGGCGTACGATTCCTACTCAGCTCTGGTTTCTTTGGTGAATGCAGGCGTCCCTGTAGATGATATGAATCGTGGTCTGGTAGATTATTTCGCCGGACAATTTGGCTATGCCCATGATGCTTTTCAGCGCTATATGGACGCAAATCCTAATAATGACGGCACAGCTGAGTATTATACGGCTCTGACGTATTTTGATTTGGGTCAATACGAAGATGCAGTCCAGGCGTGGAATGTATTTATCCAGGGATATCCGGATAATCCACATTGGGCAGCCGCCTGGAACGGGAGCGCTTCTCTACCGGGACGTGCCTATACGCAATGGTTTTACCTCGGTCAGTATGATATTGCTGCACAGACTCTTTTAACCTTTGTTCTGCAAGCTCCCACAAATGAGAACGCCCCGATCTACCTTCTGGAGGCTGGTCGCATACAGGAACGCAATGGCAAATTGGAGGATGCTGCTCTAACCTGGGATCGGGTTGCCACTGAGTATCCCGGAAGCGATCTCGTTCCTCAGGCTCTCTTCTGGGCTGGGATAACACGCTACCGGCTCGGAAAATATAATGATGCCCTGATATCTTTCCAGCGTGATTCCCTCCTTTCCACGAATCTGGAAGACCAGTCAAGTTCAAATTTTTGGATCGGCAAGACGCAACAAGCGTTGGGCGATACTACCGCTGCCCAGGCTGCCTGGCAGCAAACTGCCGCTATCGACCCCACTGATTATTACAGCCTGCGCGCCCAGGATATGTTGGTAAATCGTCCTCCTTTTGAACCTTTGCATGCTGTCAATCTGACTATGAACCTGACCAATGAACGCACCGAAGCCGAATCCTGGCTGCGCATCACCTTTAGCCTCGCAATGGATATCGATCTCTCAACTCCCGGTGCGCTGCTGGCAGACCCGCGGCTTGTCCGCGGAACGGAGTTCCTGACGCTTGGCGTGGAGACACAGGCTGGCCTCGAATTTGATTCTCTGCGGACTGACGTGGCACAGAATCCTGCAGATTGCTATCGTCTGGCAAATTATCTTCTCGGCTTGGGTCAATATTACCCGGCCATATTTGCCTTCCGCCAGGTGCTTACTCTGGCCGGAATGAACGCTCAATCCCAAACCCTGGCCGCACCTGCCTACTTCAACCATATTCGCTATGGGTTGTATTATCAAGATATCCTCTTTCCAGCCGCACAACGGACCGGATTCGATCCCATATTTGTATTGTCTGTTATGCGCCAGGAAAGCCTCTTTGATAAATTTGCAAATTCAGCTTATGCCTCAGGTCTGATGCAAATTACCCCCGCCACCGGGCAATTCATTGTTGATAACCTGGGTTGGCCTCCCAATTACACATCAGATGACCTGAACCGGCCATTAGTAAATATTAGCCTGGGTACCTCATACCTGATGGACCAACGTCTCCGCTTCAATGGGGATCTATCAACAGCTCTGGCTGCCTATAACGCTGGTCCTGATGCCGCCGCCATTTGGCGCGATCTTTCTGGCTCGGATAACGATTTGTTTGTAGAAATCATCCGTTATGACGAGACCCGTACCTACATTCGCAGCATTTACGAAATTTACGCAATGTACCGTTCTCTTTACGCGACAATCCCTTAGTTCTCGAAAAAGTAAATCTCCCGCAGAGTTTATGCGGGAGATTTTTTATTAGCCCATGTGATCCACAATCTTCTTATGGACCATTTTTGCATCCATGTCAACCACTGAAATCAATTTATCGCGTCCCGTAGCACCTGCTACAATTTCCAATTGTCTCACCGGAATCTCCAGGACCTTGGCTAGGAACTTGAGCAGCGCCTCATTAGCATTTCCTTCTACTGGAGGAGCAGTCAAATGCACTTTCACTGTCCCGTCGCTCAAGATATCGACGATTTCATTCTTACTGGCACGCGGTGTCACACGCACAGCAAGTGCTGCTCCCTTCTTGCCATCATGCAAATGATAGGACCTTGATGCCATAAGTCACCTCAAAGAGCATAAAGGAAACTGATTAGGACATATTTTAATATTTCAATTATTATAATTAATATTAGTGGACTGAAGTCGAGCATCCCTACCAATGGCACAACTTTCCGGATGGGCGTCAGCAATGGTTGTAGGATTCTATCAAGTGTACTCCGTATTTGGTTATATGGGCTGAGAAAAAACGATAATATTGTATCAACGATTACTAATAAAACGATCAGGTTAGCCAATAAATTGATTATTGATGCAAGCAGATTTATCATAAAGCCTCTATCCTGGTCGCGGACCTAAAATTGCCTGACCGACTCGAATGATTGTTGCTCCTTCCTCAATGGCTATCGTGAAATCTCCACTTGTTCCCATCGATAGGTCCGACCAATCGGTTTGAGACAGTTGTTCTTTCAAGTATATTTTTAGCCGGCTTAGCCGTTGAAAGTACGGACGCGCCTCAGCCGGGTCTGTAAACAAGGGTGGCATGGTCATGAGTCCGCGTATGTGTAAACCCGGAAATGCAATTATTTGTTCACATTTAGGCACAAGTTCCGACCAACAGCGCTCATCCCATCCCGGAAAGCCAAACTTGCTCTCCTCACTGCTTACATTGATTTCTAATAACACCGGCAATATCTGCCCGGTTTCAATACAGATTCTGTTCAACCGCCCTGCAAGCTTGAGGCTGTCCAATGAGTGCAACAGGGTAAAGTTTCCGGCCACCAAATCCGACTTCCGGCTCTGGACATGACCGATCATATGCCATTCGACTGGTGAATCCCGGAGTGCTTTTATTTTTAATAAAGCTTCCTCAGCATAATTTTCACCCAATATGGTTGCTCCAGCCGCAATAGCTGCTCGCACAACCTCCAGGGGTTGGGATTTGGTAACTACCACCAGGCCTACCGCACCAGCCTTTCGCCCGGACATGGTCGTTGATTCAGTTATTCGATCGAGGACTCTCAAATAACGTTCATGTATACCGGAGACCAGGGTCTCGTCCATACTTGGATTATACCAAGGCAATAATTGCACCGAAACGCCCTGTTCTTCCTTTTTCAGCTCGGTGCGAATACCAATCTTCTGTATGACAGGCGGTACACAATTCCGCCATTTCCACCTGACCTACCCCCGCCTTTTCAAGTAACAACCGGTTGGCAGTCCACAAATCAAATTTCATCCGCCCGGTTTCTTTCGAGAGTAACTTCGAAGCTTCTCCCTGAAAAGCTTGCCTCACCTGCTCGACGACCTCCGGTCCTACCTCGTAATGGTCGGGGCCAATGGATGGACCTATTCCGGCTCGGATATCTTTCAATTTTGAACCAAATCGCTGTTGTAGTGCCTCCACCGCAAATCGAACAGTACCTTTAACTGTCCCCATCCATCCGGCATGGGCTATTCCGACCACTTTCCGCTCGGGATCGTGTAGCAAAATTGGTACGCAATCTGCAAACCGCATCATGACCGTCACCCCCGGTTTGTCTGTCAGAATTACATCCGCTTTGATATGGAGTGCATCCACAGGGCGCGGCGCTTCAGCAATTGCAACATTCACCCCATGAACTTGCCAGACATCATACACAGATTCAAGGTCACACCCAACGGTTGCAAGCACCCGTCGACGGTTTTCATGCACCCTCTGCAGTTCGTCCCCCACGGTACTGCCTAGGTTCAGCGTAGCCCACGGTTCCGTGCTTACACCTC
>JBGOZL010000163.1:0-5559 GCA_041480185.1 Anaerolineae bacterium | reverse complement strand
GATGGTATTTGCCTTCACAATTCCGGCAGCAGCCGGCGGATTCGGTCCTGGCGGCGGTATGGGTTCCGGTACCACCCAAGGCCAACAGGGGGGACGGGGCACATTTGTAATTGTCGGTAATGTTGCCCAAATCGGGACCAATTCGGTCACAATCGAAGTGTTGCGCGGCAACAGGCTTGGGCAGGCATACATCGGCACCCAGGTAACCCTGACCGTCAGCCCCCAGACCATCTTCCTTTCCAGGAATGGCTCCACCATCACCCAGATCAGCTTTGCCGATCTGCAGGTGGGGCAGCGGGTCAGTGTGAACGGGATCGTCACCAACAACGTTTGGACGGTCTACCGGATCACAGTGGGCGCATTATTGAGCTGCATCCCGCAATAACCAGTTCGGAAGAATGGATAAATGAGCCGGCAGGTGCGATATCCTGCCAGCTTATTTATTAATTTATCCCATTCGGTTCGCATCGGATTTTATAAGGTGGGAAAACGGCTGTGGATGCAACTTTAATCCGATTCGATCATCAAAGTATAATATATCCTGTAATCAAACCACTATATTTGGAGAATAAATCATGGAAATGATCATCGACTTTCCCGGCGGTTCCCGTGTGGATGCCCATTTTGGTTCCTTTACCGTGGCTACTGACCAGCCCCCGGTTTCTTCCGCACCCAGCCCGTTCGAGGTTTTCCTCTCGTCCATTGGTACCTGCGCGGGGATCTACGTGCTGGGATTTTGCAAACAACGCAACCTGCCCACCGAAGGCATCCGCATCGTGGAGAAAATAAACCACGGCCAATTTACCGGGATGGTCGAAACGATCGGCCTGGAAATCCAGGTGCCGCCGGAGTTCCCGGAAAAATACCATGATTCGCTGATCCGCTCGGCGGAATTATGCGCGGTGAAGAAGCATCTTGAAAAACCACCCCGGTTCGACATCACCACCAGGGTGACGTAGTTACAACCCTTCCGGATTAATTATTGAAAATCAATGGTGTTTTTGTAGGATGGCATATTCCAAATAAACTCCAATACACTCAAATGATTTCAAGCATACAGGGATATAAAATACATTTAGAAGTGATGCACCATGCCGCATCCCGATCCAGCGGAGGTGACCTGCGAAATCCTTTTTCCAGTATCCTTTTGAACGAGTGAGGCGGGTGGATAAGCTTGACAGACCTGGCAATGAACTGTAATTCGGGTTCCTCCTCCTTCCCGAAGACAGTTGGCTGATGGATTGTGGGACGAGCTGGTGGCCAGCATGACGCTGGCCACCACTCTTTTTCCCCGAACCTCCATTTCTCGATCGAGGATATTTTGGAAGATTCGAGGGGGGAATCAAAATAAACTGTAAGCAGCAAGGGTTGGGATATTGAATTGAACTCTTGTAAAAAAATCCCATCACCATGATGGGATGCGATGCACCTTATTAGATAGAACACAGCCTGACGGATGGCATATGAATAACGTCAGGTGAACCTCACCTTTATTTTTCCCACATCGGAAATAATTTCAAGATCCAGCGGGTCATATATACCCCCGCAAAGGATGACCCGGCCGTTACCGGCACCATCACCGCCCAGGCGCGCCAATCCAGCGCGACCACGCCGAAGAGCCCCCGCAGCGGGGTGTAAAGGGCCAAAAGCTGCAACCCGACTGCAACGGCATAGCTGATCAGCAGCGCCCGGTTAGACCAAATGGAAAGGGAGTCCAACTGACGCACCACCATGACACGGGTAAAGGCGTGCAGGACGATGCTGGTAAATAGCATACTGCGAGCATAGGTCACGCCGCCAAACTGGAGGCCGACCCAAAAGATCAGTCCATAAGCAATGAGGGTACGGAAAATGCTCCCGGCAATGGTGGCATAGATGGCCTTGTTCAGGATGGGCTCGCTGTGGCGACGCGGGCGGCGGTGCATAACGTGCGGCACGACCGGGTCGGCTGCCAGGGCGCTGGCCGGGACCAGATCGGTGACCACGTTGACCCACAGCAGCATGATGGCGGAGAGGGGGAAATACCCGGCAATGGAAAGCGCCAGGACAACGAACACCTCACCCAGGCTGGTGCTGAGCAGATAGTTGGTGAACTTGCGGATATTGTCGAAGATGCGGCGGCCTTCCTCAACCGCGGCGACAATGGTCGAGAAATTGTCGTCCAGCAGGACCATGGCTGAGGATTCCCTGGCAATATCGGTGCCGCGCAGACCCATTGCCACGCCCACGTCTGATTGCTTGAGAGCAGTGGCGTCATTGACGCCGTCGCCGGTCATGGCCACGACATGACCGGCATCCTGGAAGGCCTGCAACACCTGCTGTTTGACAAGCGGGGTGGCGCGGGCGACGATATCCACTTCCTTCATTTTTTCGGTGAGGTCCGGGCGGGAGATGTCACCCAGCGTGCGGGCATCCAAGACGCGCTGCCCGATCCCGAGCGTGGCGGCGATTGCCTGGGCGGTGAGACCGTTATCTCCGGTAATCATCACCACGCGGATGCCGGCTCCCTGAGCGCGGGCGATGGCTTCAGCAGCTCCCGGGCGGGGAGGGTCGATCAGAGCCAGAAGACCCAAGAAGGTTAAGTCATTTTCCACCTTTTCAAGCGGAAGCCCTTCAGGCAAGTCCCTGTGCGCCACCCCGAGAACATAAAAGCCCCTACCCTGCAGCTCCGTGACCTGGGCGCGAACAGCCTGGCAGCGCTGGTCTGCCAGGGGGTAATTTTCCGCACCTTCACGGCAGGAAGAACACTGCGCCAGCAACGGGCCAGGCGCCCCCTTGGTGATGGAGACCCGCCGCCCGTCCCGGGTATGGATCGTGGTCATCATCTTGCGTTCGGAGCTGAAGGGAATCATGTCAAGGCGCGGGGAGTCTTTACGCACCTGCTCAAGGTCCAGACCAGCAGCCTGGGCGGCTTTTACAAGGGCAGTGTCCACCGGGTCGCCCTGGATCCCGTTTCCGGTCCCCTCCGCCAAGGTGGCTTCGTTGCACAAAATACCAGCCCGCAGCAATTCGAGGGCCGCGGGGTTTCCGTGCAAATCCTGGGGCAGATCCACCGGTTCACCCGCAACGAACAATTGCTGGAGCGTCATCAGGTTCTGGGTGAGGGTACCGGTCTTATCTGTGCAGATGGTATCCACCGACCCGAGCGACTCAACTACGGACAGGCGCCTAACAACGGCGCTGCGGCGAGCCATCTGGCGGGCGCCCAGCGCCAGGGCAAAAGTCAGCACGATGGGCAGGCTCTCAGGGATGGTGGCGATCGCCAGGCTGAGGGTGTTGAGGGCCACGTCGACGGGCGGCTCATGCAGGAGAAAGAGCAGGACAACGGCGACGACCGCCGCCAATGAGGCCACGATGACGGTCATCTGGCGGGCCATCTTTTGGACCTCGACCTGGAATGGGGTGGGACGTTCGGCCATTTGCCCGAGCGCCCCGGCTATCTGACCAACCTCCGTAGTCATACCGGTGCGGACCGCGACCGCTTTGCCGGTGCCATGCGTGACAAAAGTTGAAGCGAAAACCATGCTTGTACGTTCCGCCAGAGGCGCATCGGGCGCAACCGGCTCGGGGGATTTGTCGACCCCCACGCTTTCGCCGGTGAGGGGGGATTCGTCCGTGCGAAGGCTAAACACTTCGACCAGGCGCGCATCCGCGGGGACTTTCTGCCCCTGTGACAAAACAAGGATGTCACCAGGGACGACCTCGGCAGCATCTATTTGCCGGGGAGCGCTTGCACGCAGGACGGTAGTCGTAAACACCAACAGCCTGTCGAGAGCTTCAAGTTCCTTCCGGGAACGATATTCCTCGAAGAAGCTCAAAGCCACACTCAGGACAATGATGCCAAGGATGAACCAGCCTGTGAGACGACGCCCGCTTTCCCCCGGGAGGAAACTTACAGCAAATGCCAGGATGGCAGCAAAGAGCAGGACCAGGATGAAATAATTCGCAAACTGCTTGAAAAACAATCTCCAAGGCGAAACGGGCTTGCGGCGGACGATCTCATTGCGCCCATACTGCAGCAGGCGCTCTGTGGCTTCCGCATCCGTCAGGCCTTCTGGGCGAGACTCAAGCTGCTGGTAAATTTCCTGCACTCCAAGGTTATGCCATACTTGTGTTCCCATTTTTTCCTGTCAGACAAAATTATATTTAATAACCAATAGGCTGTCGAATTTATCCTACGGCAATCCACTATCGACCGGATAGCCAGCATTCATCCATGCCTGCAACCCCCCACTCATGAATGAGACGCGGGAGAATCCAGCCTGTTTTAAGAGCGTTACCCCGCTCTGAGCGCGTTGACCCGACTGGCAAACCATGACAATGTCTTGGTCCTTTGGCAGCTCGTTCAACCGGTTTGGGAGTTCATCCAGCGGGATCAGGGTACTGCCTGCGATCCGGAATTGATCCCATTCCTGCTGAGTGCGGACATCCAGAAAGAATGCTCCCTGCAGGAGCTTTGCATTTGCCTCGGCAAGGGTGAGTTCGATGGAAGGCGCGGTCTTTGGGCGGAGCAGCAGAATCCCCACGGCAGCGACGAGTAGAGCACCTAAGCCAACCCACAACCAAGCCAAGTTTCGCTTTTTAGGTTTTTGCCTACGATAAGTGGGGGTGTTTACAGAGGCAAGTTTTGATCGCTTATGTTTTCTCGACATTCCGGGCTCCTGTGCAGAAGGACAATTATTCCCCGCGGGATTCGTACCAGCCGCTGCGTGCGTCCGTCCTTATATCGAAATCCGGAACATAGGGCTTGATATCCAGGAGTGGGGTGCCATCCAGCATATCCACCCCTTCCACCTCCAGGACGCTCCCGATTTGCGAGATCAAGCGAACCACTGAAAAACCAATCGGGTTGGGTCGGGCGGGATAGCGGGTGGCGAACAACCCGCGCTCCTGGTCGTCGAGGAAGGGCTTTACGTGCAAAGAGTATCCGGTCGATTCATGAAAAACGTAGAATAAAATGATGTGCGAAAATCCTTCCAAGTCCTGCAGCCCTTCAGCGAATTCCGGATAGATTTCCACGAACCCGGTCGTCTGGGAGCGGGAAGCCTGAATGGGGGTTTGGGACTTGTCGGTAAAGGGAGAGTGGATGGTCCCGATCGGGTGCATGAGAATATCCATTTGAGGATGTCCGCCTGCCAGTTAGTGCAGCCACTCGGGGTGGTCCACCAAAGTGCCATCAATATAAGCCTTTATTGCCGTATCGATTTCATGGATATCCGTCAGGATCGGCTGGATGCCAGCCTGCTTCAAGTTATCATAGGCACCCCCGCCCATGCCGCCCGCAATCAGCACCTTACAATCGAGGATGGGTGTGAACATGCGGGCATGCCGGCTTTCAGCGGCAGGCCCCTGACCGTGCGCAAAGCCAGGCTCATCGTGAGGTTCATTGGCGAACTGGTTGTGTGAAGGTTTAGGGAGGGTTTCCCGCCCGGTCACCTTACCGTCGGAAATGGTAAATACCTCGTAGTAAACTGCGCGTCCAAAATGGGCGCTGATCGTGCGGTGATCATCGGTTACAACTGCTATTTTCATGTTTTTCTCCTTAGTTTAAGTTATCCG
>JBGOZL010000162.1:0-5606 GCA_041480185.1 Anaerolineae bacterium | reverse complement strand
ACGATCTGACCAGACTTCGCCGCAAACGAATTGGCTTTGTTTTCCAATTCTATAACCTTATCCCGGTCTTGACCGCAGTTGAAAATGCCGCTTTGCCAATTACTTTGGACGGGGTCAATCCAGCGGAGGCAAAGAAGCGTGCCGCTGAATGGCTGACGCGCTTTGGCCTTGGTGATCGACTTACCAACCGCCCGGATCAGCTTTCAGGTGGGCAGCAACAGCGCGTGGCCGTTGCCCGCGCCCTTTTGTCCGAACCGGCACTGATCCTGGCTGACGAACCCACCGGCAATCTGGATACTCGTTCCGGAGATGAAATTGCAAGTCTGCTGCGTCAAGTCACCAAAGAATACAGACGCACTGTCATTATGGTGACGCATGACCCGCGCATAGCTGCCTATGCAGACCGCATCATCTTCCTGAAGGATGGAAAAGTTGTAGATGAGACCCAACTGGATCGCAAGAGTGCGGCAGAAATAATAACGAACAATATGAAGGAGATTGGAGACTAGGTGATCAGGCAATGGGCAATAGTCTAACTTGACACTCATTTCCATGTCCCCGCTTTAAAGGAGTCAATTATGAACCTCCAACTTACTCTCGCTTGGCGCTACCTGAATGGACGTAGATTACGCACTTTCTTAACCACCCTGGCCGTTATTTTCGGGGTAATGCTCATCTTTGGGATGAATATCATCCTGCCAACTATGTTGGAAGCCTTTCAAGCCAATATCATGGCTGCCGGCAACGTCGTTGACGTAACCGTAACCAACAAGTCTGGCAGCGGTTTCCCGATGGACGTTGTCAATAATCTGGATGGGATCGCGGGCGTCCGTGCGGCCTCCGCTGTGCTCGAACGAACTGTCAACCTGCCAGCTAATTTCGTTGATGGCAATCCAACCAAGACGGATAGTATCACCGCACTTAATTTAATAGGCGTAAACCCCGATGCGGCTCAGTCGCTGCATGCCTATCTCATGCAGAGCGGCGGTCGCTTCCTGATTGCAGGAGACATAAACGCTACCGTTATTTCACAAACCCTGGCAGATGCTTATGGCGCCAAAATTGGTAGCGCAATCAAGGTGCCATCGATAAACGGTATTGCGACTTTAACTGTGGTGGGCATCCTGCCACCGCGCACAATCCCAGGCAACGAGGAAGTCCTCGTTACTCTTGCTCAAGCTCAAACCATACTGGGCCAGGCAGATCAAATCACTACAATTGAGGTGGCGCTAACCAGCACCGATGAAACTTTGCGAAACCAAACGGTGTCCGCCATCGAGTCAGCCTTGGGGAGCGGGTACCAGGTTGGTGCGCTCCAGTCTGACTCGTCTATGTTTGCCAGTATTAAACTGGGACAAGAGGCTTTCAACTTGTTCGGTGTGCTGGCCTTGTTCATGGGTGGGTTCATCATTTTCAATACCTTCCGGACCGTGGTAGCTGAACGGAGGCGTGATATTGGAATGCTGCGCGCCCTGGGTGCCAAACACGGCACGATCACTGGCATGATCCTGGTGGAAGGCTTGCTGCAGGGGCTTATCGGCTCCGGAATCGGCCTCGTGCTCGGCTATTTTTTTGGGGCAGTTATTGTCCGCTTGGCAGAAGCTCCCTTAAGCTCCTTTTTGCATATCAAGCTGGGCAACCCTGTTGTCTCCACCTCAATAGTATTCACCTCTATATTGCTGGGTGTTGGCATCACTGTTCTATCCGGGTTGATCCCAGCTGCCAATGCCAGTAAGATTACGCCGATGGATGCCCTGCGTCCATCAGTGGCTGAAGTGGAATATAAACGTCGTGCCGGAACCGGGTTCTTTGCCGGCCTGGTCATGATTGGGTTGGCACTCCTAGCACTTGCAACTGGGAATATGGGATTCATCTCCCTGGGAGGACTCCTGTTCCTGCTCGGTTTAATCCTGGTTGCCCCGGCTTTGTTACGACCGATCGCCTTTGTTTTTGGCCGCCTGACGGCCTGGCTTTATGCGCGGCAAGGTACCGGTGATCTGGCCCAGGGCAACCTGACCCGCCAGCCTTCAAGGGTGACCATTACCGCTAGCGCCACCATGATCGGCTTGGCTATTGTCGTGGCTCTGGGTGGAATGAGCACTAGCCTGAACGGGATGATGAACAGTGTGCTGCATAAAAGCCTTGGAAGCGATTATCTTTTCATCCCGCCATCCATTGCAGTTTGGAATAGCGATGTGGGAGCCGGATCAGGATTCACAGACCGGCTTCAGGCCATCCCAGGAGTTGGCGACATCAGCAGCCTGAGGTTTGCTGCAACCGCGATCAAAGGGCAACCTGTTTCGCTATTGGGAATTAATCCCAACACGTATCCCAAGGTGGGCGGGTTGGACTTCAAGCAAGGTGGTGAATCGGCATATGCAGCCCTCGCCAGCGGGCGGAACATGATCGTCAATGGCGCATTCTTGGCTACGATCCCTGTTAAGATAGGCGAAACCGTCGAACTGGCTACATCCAACGGCCCGCAACTTTATACGGTGGTTGCCAATGCCACCGACCTATTGAATGCCAAAGTCGTGACAGCCTGGGTATCGCAAGCAAACCTGGCCACCGATTTTGGCCGGACCGATGATGTATTCATACAACTGAATCTCAAACCCGGAGTGAAAATCGCGAGCGTGGATGCCCAAATCAAAGCAGTAGCCGCTGATTACCCCCAGTTCACCGTTATCGCCGGGAAAGGGTACATCGACCAGATGATCCAACTGCTAAACGCAGTATTCATCGTGATGTATTTCCTGCTGGCCTTCCTGGCACTCCCTTCTCTGATTGCGATGCTAAATACCTTGGCCATTAATGTGCTCGAGCGGACTCGCGAGATCGGTATGATCCGTGCAGTAGGCGGGACTCGCAAACAAGTCCGCCGAATGGTGGTGGCTGAAGCACTGCTCTTGGCCTCAGTTGGGACGGCCTTCGGTATTTTTACGGGCATGTACCTGGGTTATGTGATCGTTAAAGCCATGGGTACGCTCTTCCCAATGTCTTACTCGTTCCCGCTTGCGGGCGTCGTTGCTGGAATTGCCATTGGATTGGTATTTGGAGCTTTGGCAGCCATCATCCCCGCACGGCAGGCAGCAAAACTGCAGGTAGTGGATGCACTAAGATACGAGTAATTAAGGAATAAGGATTTTAGTTACAGAAACCGACCGAAGGCTTAGGTCCCCGGTCGGTTTTTTATTTAATAATTACAACTGGCACTTTGCGCAAAAATAACATGCCCCGCCTAGAAACTGCATTTTTTCGACCGATTGCCCACACCGGGGACAGGGCTTGCCTGCCGACTGGCTGTTCATCAGTCGGACATATCCACCAGGGTGCCCATACAAGTCAGTTTCGTCATTGCGGCCACCTTTCTCGATCACTACCCGGGTAGTGTCCAAAATGGCTGTGTACAGGGCTTGACTCTGACCCGGGGTTATGTCAGCCAGGGAGCGCCTGGGGTGGAGGCGGGCGTTGAACATGATGTCCTGGGCAATCGCATTGCCCAGGCCGGGGATGAGCTGGTCCTGGGTTAGCAGACTTTTCACGCTGCGTTTCTCACCTTGACGGAGATCGTTCATCAGGGAGGAGAAATATTCAGATGTGAATTCCGGATCAACCGGGGTGGGGCGCATGCCTATAATATATTTGCGTTCCATTTCCTTCCCAGCTTCGTAAAGTTCCATTGCTCCCCACATGGCAGTCATGATGGTCAATGCCGAGCCATCATTGAAGGTTAAGAATAAGTGGTATTTAACAGGTGTCGACGCGCCTGGCGCGTGATACAGCACTTTCCCGCCACATTCTCCAAGGACAAATCGGTAACCAGGCTTCAGGTCCAAATTTAGCCAGCGTCCCAGAACGCGCGCCATGCCGACGCGTTTACCGCGCGTCAATGCTTCGAATTCCTCGTGCGTTCGGTTATACCAGACAAATTTATGGGGGGAGTTCCCCAGCTTCCCCTGTTGGATGGTTTTACCCGTCAGGGTTTCGTTCATTTGGCGGGCGAGTGTTAAATATTCAGGTAATTCAAACGTATCTGCCTCCTTGGGAATCTTATCTGGACTGTGTATAACTTAATTTCTTTCCACCGGGTTATCTAAGTACTTTGAAATGCAACGAGACGGGTGCAAAATCCCCGAAACATCTCAGATATATATTAACCAGAAATGGCTGTGCACACTAAAATATTTGGTATGAGCCATTTGAGCTGACCATTAACGAGCCGGGTGAGTAGAATCTTGTCAAATACCCAAATTTTACTTCGGACTTGATCCCCATAAAATGATCCGGCAATAACCTCTTTCAATGCTGGCTGACCAAGAACCACCACTTACTCGTTACTGTCAGTAGATTTCTTTACGGCAAGGGGTTTTGTCTTTCCTCCCAGGATCCGGAAAGCTATCGCCCCAACCACCAGCGGGAACCAGAAGGTAAGGAACCGATAGGTTAGGGTGATTAGTGCCGCGGCTTCCAGCTTGACTCCCAGGGTGGTTAGGACAAGCGTCATCACTCCTTCCATCACCCCCAGCCCCGAAGGAGTGGGGGAAACGATCAGGAAGAGGTAACTGATGGCGAACCCTGCTACCAGGGTACCAACCGTGAAAGGTGTGCCCAGGGTGAGGAAAGTGAAAGCCAGCACACAGAGCAGCAAGGCAAAATTATTCAGCGAGTACAAGACTGGCCAAAGAAGTTCCCTGCGCTTGCCACGTAACATGGAAATGCCATCTGAGATCTCCTGGGCATAAAAGTAGGCTCTTTCTTCCTGCAAATAATCCCGGTGAATGAATGGACGGATTATTCGGTTAATCAGGCGCACCAGCCAAGCTAATGCACTTCCCAACTTTGCCGCGGATCTATAGCCCAAGTATAGGAGAAAGGCTACCCCTGCAGCGATTGCGAGAAGAATAGCGACGGCTGTCAGTTCACCGGCATTAAGATTGTTGCGTCGAACGAGGACGATCAATCCGAGTGCCAATACGCAGAAGAAGGCAATATAATCCAAAAGGATGTACAGCACCCCCACTACTGTCACCCGACCAGTTGAGTGGTTCTGCCGCTGGGCATCGTCTAGGAAAACTGCTATCCCACCGATGCCCACGCTGGGTGCGACTACGTTTACGAAATTCGCGGCGGTTGCCACCAGGATAAGATGCGGACTCTTTTCTTTTAATCCCACAAGACGGTACAACGTGCTATAGACTGTTGCGGAGTTGTACAGCCAGATGAGTTCGATGATCACTGCCGCGAACAAAAAACGGTAGTTGCTGTGATGCAATGTATCCAGGATGTTCTGCAGTTCGGAAAAACGAAAGACGACAAATCCAATGGCAAGGAGCAGGACCAAGGCCACGATGATTTTCCGCATGCCGGAATTATACTGGATAATCAAAAATAATCGCCTCCCGCGCGACTTGAGGCTCGCGGGAGGCGATTATTTCTTAAATTACCATATATTATGTTCTTCTACGGCCTAGACCCCCCACTAGAGATACGTAATATAGCAGTTGCAGCACAGCTGTAACCAGTGCAGCCACGTAGGTCAGCGCGGCTGCGTTTAGTACTGTATTAACCCCTTGCTGTTCATCAGGGCCGGAGATGATGCCGGT
>JBGOZL010000161.1:0-5610 GCA_041480185.1 Anaerolineae bacterium | reverse complement strand
TCTTCTGAATAGATGATGAAAAAAGTCCGCCATGCGTACACTACCTGGAATAGCAGGCTGAGAACAATGGCGAATACCGGTAAGATCATGTGCTTGGCAAGGGTCAACAGATAAGCAATTTGATTTTCAGGCTTGGGAATATCGTACATGCCGCTGAAAGGCAACCAATGCAATTGAAATGCGAAAATGGAAAGTAGAATAATGCCAAACACCCAGCTTGGCACGGATGAGATAGGTGCAAGGATTGTAAACAACCTGTCCGCCCGGTTTCCATAATTTCGCGCAAGATACAGGGAAAGAGGGGTTCCGATCAGAAATACCAGAAGATAAGCCGTAGCTACCAATATTAACGTATTGGGCAGGTATAACAATATGATATCGCTTATGCTCGCGGTCGTTCTCTGCAAACCCCATCCCCTCAGCCTGGTGCCCAACTGCCCCCAATCAAATTTTAGTGCTTTTATAGTCCATAACAAATAACGTGGCACGAATGGAAGATTTAATCCCATATCGTTGCGTAATTTATCCGTCAGGGCTTTCACCTGGTTTTGATCAGGAACCCCGTTGGGATCCAAATCAATTTTTCCATTGTTAATATCAGTCTGTACGACAAGATATATTTGCTCTTCAAGGCTGGTTTCAAACGGGGATACCGGCGGTCCAAGTCCCCGCTTTGATGGCTGGTTCGCGATCATTACAGTGATCAACACTCCGATAAAAATGGTTATCGAAATAATTAAAAATTTGCCACCCAAATATCGCAACGCCTTAAAGAAAGGGCGGGCGTGAGGAGTCACAGGTAGGATTTGTTCTATGGGGGTCAACTTGGGGCTTGTCCTTTAAAGAATTATACAACCCATTATGGACAAATAATTTCGGTCGCACAATAATTGGGTCCCCAAACACACAATCTACCTAATTCAACCGATATGTAGCCAACCACGTCACTGATCCCTACTATAAAGAGGTCTGAAGGGCTATTGATATGGGGAGGAGGCAAAAATGTCTACTCGTTTGGTCAAAATATGTGGGTATTGATTACTGTCTTATGTCTGAGGCATGAGGATGACCATGCGGACTACAATGCCATTAGAATAACTTTGAAAAAACATCCGGGATTAATCCCGGATGTTTTGTAATTATCTGAAGAGGGTAGGTTGGGAGGACATTTGCCAAGTTTACCAATGCCAGATCGTGCCTTCTTTGCTATCTTCGATGGCAACTCCCAGATCATTTAGCCGGTCACGGATCAGATCCGACATGGCCCAATTTTTCAGCTTGCGCATCTCGGAGCGAATTTCTACCAGCAGGGCAATGAACTTGTCAGCATCCCCACCGGCGATTTTCTTTTCACTCAGACGAAGTCCGAGTACACCTGTCAATTCCCGCAGGGTATCCTGGGCAGGTTTGAGTTCAGTATCAGAGGCACCCGCATCGCGGGCGGTGTTGATACTGCGAACCAGCTCGAAGAGTGCTGCCAGTCCTCCAGACGAATTAAAATCATCGTCCATGGCATCCAAGAATGATTGCTGGGTTGTTTCGGTCTGCTTGTCAAGTTCAGCCCGCCCATTTGCGGAAGCGCCGCTGGTACCGGATTGCGCCGGTTTTAATGCAGACCGCAGCCGATCCAGCCCACGCTCGGCCGCGTCTACAATGTCCTCCGAATATGAGAGTGGGGCGCGGTAGGAGCCGTTTAAGATCATCATGCGCAGGGCATCTGGCTCATGCTTTGATAGAAACTCGTCAATCGTTACCAGGTTGCCGATTGACTTGGACATCTTCTCCCCCTGCAACTGCAGCATACCATTGTGCATCCAGTAACGGGCGAACGGTTTGCTGGTATACGACTCGGTTTGGGCGATTTCGTTTTCGTGATGTGGGAAGACCAGGTCGTTGCCGCCGCCGTGGATATCAATCTGCTCGCCCAGGTGGCTCAGGTTCATAGCTGAACACTCGATATGCCATCCCGGACGGCCTTTCCCCCACGGGCTCTCCCAAGCTGGCTCGCCAGGTTTGGAGGCTTTCCAAAGTGCGAAATCCATCGGATGCTCCTTCTCTTCGACAACTTCGATGCGCGCGCCAGCTTGCATGTCTTCAATTCGTCTTCCTGATAATTTGCCATAATCCGGATCTTTCGTGACGCGAAAGTATACGTCGCCGTTCTTGGCAAGATAAGCAAAACCTTTTTCGATCAATCCTTCGATCATGTGGATGATTTGGGGCATTTCTTGCGTGGCCCGAGGATTTACTGTGGCAGGCAGGATATTCAGAACTTTAATCTGGCGGCGGAACTCTTGGATGTACTTTTCAGCCAGTTCGGAGGCATCCACTCCCAGAGATTTGGCGCGGTTGATGATTTTGTCATCCACATCCGTATAATTGATCACTAAGCGCACGTTGTAACCTTTGTAAGTAAGGTAACGGCGCACTATATCGAATACAAGGGCAAACATGGCATGACCGATGTGAGCATCCGAATAGACGGTTACACCGCAGACGTACATTTTTACTAGATTAGGCTCAAGGGTATGGAATTCTTCTTTCTTGCGGGTGAGGGTGTTGTAAACACGCAACATGGAATCCTCCTGATGATATTTCTGCGGCTATTATAAACTACTCAACCATTGAAAAGCTCAGTAAAATTACCTATATTCAACAATTCTGGACAAAAAAAGCGCGGCGTCAGCCGCGCTCTTTAAGGACGATAAAGTAAAACTACTCTTTTCCTTCTGGTCGGGCAAAGATCATCCTCCCTGCCGCGGTCTGGAGGACCTTGGTCACGGTCACGGTGATCTCTTTATTTAAATATTTGTTGCCGTTTTCGACTACTACCATGGTGCCGTCTTCCATATAACCGACGCCTTGGTTAACTTCCTTTCCCTCCTGAATGACATTTACAGACATCAGCTCCCCTGGAAGGACTACCGACTTGACTGCATTCGCCAGTTCGTTGATATTCAGGATAAGTACCCCTTGCAATTCGGCGATACGGTTTAAATTAAAGTCGTTGGTCAGGATGGGACATTTCATTTGCCGTGCCAGGATGACCAGTTTATCGTCCACTTCCCTTACCCCTTCCACGTCCATGTCGCTGATGCGGACGACCACCGCAGATGCTTTCTGTAATTCTGCCAGTACTTCCATCCCCCGACGCCCGCGCTGGCGGCGTAAACTATCTGGCGAGTCAGCAATATATTGAAGTTCGTTCAATACAAAGCGCGGGATAAGCAATGTACCGGGTAGGAAACCAGTCTTGGCGATATCAGCTACGCGCCCATCAATGATGACGCTGGTATCCAGCAGGATGGTCCGGTTTGTAAGTGAACCGCCACCGCCAGAGCCTTCATCTCTACGGGAGGTTAACCCGCTCAGGATATTCGCTATGTCTGCCTGGCGCGTAGTAAATACGGCTACGCCGAAGTAGCCGAAGAGTGCCACACCAACCAGAGGCATGATTTTCCCAAGAGGGGAGGGCAGCAGGGAGAGTGGGAAGGCAAGCAGGGCTGCGGTGAGCAAGCCGATTGACAACCCGATCAGGGCTGAGAACAGTGTCTCAGCAGCCAGTCGGCCCAAAACGGCTCGTAAAGCCCGGATGGGGCGGGTGGTAATGTAGGGTGTCACGATGAGGCCAAGCAGGGCGCCGATCAGGGTGAAGGTGATGGTATAGAAAAGCTGCTGATCGGGGTTGTAAACTGATAACCCGTTCCCAACATAAACCCCCACAATCGAGAAGACTGCCATGCCAATAATTCGAACAATAAAATCAGCGCTCATAATAGATAACTCCTCTCAAATAAATCAAATAATAAATTGAATGGATAATAGCACGGCTGGCACAACCCGTCAATTGGTGGAAAAGTTGGAAACAGGTATAATCATCTTATTCTTTATTGGTACTCACGAGGTAAAATGGCCTTCGATCGTTTTGGACGTAAAATCCATTATTTGCGCATCAGTCTCACCGACCATTGCAACCTGCGCTGCGTCTACTGTATGCCGGAGGAGATGACATTCCGACCGCCCGCTGATATGATGCAGGACGACGAAGTGCTTCTTTTGGCACGCTTGTTTGCTGACCTGGGTTTTGATAAAATCCGACTGACCGGAGGGGAACCGACCGTACGCGCTCACATGGTTGAGACTGTGCGCGGCATCGCCAACATACCAGGCATCCACTCTGTTTCCTTGACGACTAACGGAGTGCTCCTCTCGAAACTGTCCCAACCTTTGGCCGCTGCCGGACTGGGACGCGTGAATGTCAGCATTGATACCTTAAACCCAGCCAAATTCAAACGCTTGACGCGCGGCGGCGACATTGAGGATGTTTGGGAAGGTATTTTGGCTGCTGAATCTGCAGGGCTGACCCCGGTCAAACTCAACGCGGTTGTGGTACGCGGTTTCAACGAAGAGGATGTTGTTGACCTGGCAAATTTAACCCGCGATCATCCATGGCAGATGCGTTTCATCGAAATGATGCCCTTTGGCGGTTCCACAGACTTGCAGACTGGGCAGCTGGTTTCATCTCAAGAGGTTCAGGACCGTATCGAGCAAGCGCTTGGTTCACTGACTCCTGTGAACGGAGATGATTTGGATGGAGAGGCACGTCTTTATCGCATCCCAGGTGCGCAAGGTGACATCGGTTTCATATCGTCTATTAGCTCACCGTTTTGTGCGGATTGTGCACGTGCCCGCCTCACACCGGAAGGAATCCTGCGTATGTGTCTCCTGCGGGATTACGAGATTGACCTGCTGACGCCTTTACGTGCAGGCGCCTCCTTGGAAGAGCTGCGCAAGCTGGTTTTGGAAGCAGTTTGGAACAAGCCATGGGGGCATGGTCTCGCCGATGGAGAAATATCCAAAAATCGTGCGATGAGTGAAATTGGAGGCTAGTAATCCAATCGGGGGCAGTCTTGCTTGATCGAAATCAAAATATCCTATCGAGGTAAATATGAGCTGGGAAAACAAACTAGTACGTATTGTTCGGGTGGTTAACGCCCATGAGATTGGGACCTTCGGCCGCCTCCTGAGCGCAATTACCGCCGTAGGAGGGAATGTTGGCGATATCGAGCTGCTAAGTGAAAGTACAAACCAGGTGGTGCGCGAAATCACCATTTTTACGGATGATGAAAAGCAATTGGAAATAATCCTGGATGCAATCCGCAAAAACCGCGGCACAAAGTTGCTGGATGTACGCGATGAAGTGATGGCGCTGCACCTTAAGGGTAAGATTGCTGTTCGGTCCCGCTATCCGATTGATTCCATTGCAACCCTCCAAAAGGTCTACACCCCGGGAGTGGCGGAAGTGTGCATGAAGATTGCCAAAGACCCAGCGCTTGCCCACACATATACTTCCACCAGTCACCTGGTGGCGATCGTCACAGACGGGACGGCTGTACTCGGCCTGGGAGATATTGGACCTTTGGCCGGGATGCCCGTAATGGAGGGCAAAGCCATGCTGATGGAAACCCTGGTCGGCCTCTCGGGTGTGCCCATCCTGCTGAACACCAAGGACCCGGACGAGATCGTCGCCACCGTGGCGGCCATTTCCCCGACCTTCGCGGCCATCCAACTTGAGGATATTTCCGCACCGCGCTGCTTCGACATCGAGAC
>JBGOZL010000160.1:0-5618 GCA_041480185.1 Anaerolineae bacterium | reverse complement strand
TGTTCACCGGACCTCCCGGCCTGGGTCGCCGCACCCTGGCACTGCGCTTTGCACAGGCCTTGAACTGCCCAAACCCGGTCGCTCCCGGTGAACCCTGCGGGAAATGCAGAACCTGTCAGCAGATCGAACGGATGCAATACACCGACCTGGTGGTAGTTCAGGCCGAAAAGGAAGGTGGCACGCTGAAGGTGGAACAGATCCGCTCCCTGCGGCAGACTCTCTCGCTGAAACCATACCAGGGAAAATACCGTGTGTCTCTTTTGCTTCGTTTCCAGGAGGCCAGCCCGAGCGCGTCCAACGCCCTGCTCAAAACGCTGGAAGAGGCTCCACCGCATGATATTTTGATCCTGACCGCAGACACTGTCGAACAGCTTCTGCCGACCATCACCTCCCGTTGTGAAACCCTGCGGCTGCGCCCGCTGCCGGTGGAGGTTGTGGAAGCCTATCTTAAAGGGTGCAACGCGGATGACTCAACCGCCCGCCTGTTGGCACATATCTCCGGCGGAAGGCCCGGGTATGCCCTGCGACTAATGCAGGACAAGGATGCGCTTAAATCGCGTGTGGGCCGGTTGGAGGAAATGCAAACCCTGCTCCATTCCACGCGTCGCGAACGCTTTGCCTACGCCGAAAAACTGACGGAGCGGAAAAGGAAAGACGCCGAGGCAGAAGAAAGCTTCCGGAATACCATGCTGCTCTGGCTCTCGTTCTGGCGGGACGTGCTCCTGCGCGCCTCCGGTTCCGGGTCTCCGATCACCAACGTGGACTACAGCGCGGCGGTTGATTCCTTGGCTGCTACGCTTACCCTGGATGGAGCCCGGAAATTGGTCAGCGACACAGAGGGGGCCATCGACAAACTGGAGCGCAACGTCAACGCCCGCCTGCTGGCAGAAGTGGTTTTACTGGATTGGCCGAAGATCGCATGACAAATAAACGCCCCAACCACGAAGACATGAAGGCTCAAAGACTTTGTATTTCCCCAAGGAATTTGCAGCTGCCTGCTTATAAGATTCCTGCCTCGTGGTTCCTTTTCTTCGTTCTAACGACGGCGATCCTCGCTTCATGTACCCCGGCTCCCTCGCTCGCGCCCACCTCCACTGTAACGGAAACTCCCCTCCCATCGCTGACGCCGACCACCACGTTCACCCCCATACCAACACCCACCATAACGCCCACACCCGAACTGGCCTGGTATGCACTGCTCGACCCGTCATTGGGGTCCCTGAAATATCAATACGCCCAGGTTACCAACCCAAAGGCAAGAGTCTACGTCAGCCTCCAGGACGCCACAGCGAAAAATGGAAATTTCGGATATTTGCCAAACTATCCGGCTTACGTGGCTTACACGACCACCGAAACGAGCGACGGCCGCACTTATTTTTATGACCTGGTCCATGCTGGTTGGATGGATGGGGCGGACCTGCAAGCCCTGACCCCGTCATCCTTTACAGGCTTCCAGCTTACCCGCGCAGTGACCTTCCGCTTCGGCTGGGTGCTGGCTGATACCACCAGCGTCAACGCAGCCGGAACCCCCATCCAGGCGTACACCCGTTACCAGGTGGTGCACGAGGTACCGGCGGTTACGCAAAACCCCGGTTATATCGCGGTCGGCACGGACGAATGGCTGCCGAAGGAGGAAGTTGCGCTGGTGGACCCGCAGGTCCCGGCGGAGGCGGGAGCAGGCACCTGCCGCTTCATTTATGTCAACCTGGCCGAGGAGACGCTGGCCGTTTACGACAACTGCAAGCCTGAGTTTGCCACCCTGGTCTCATCTGGAAAAAATTCATGGACGTTCGAGGGCCGCTTCGCAATTCTCTATAAGGTGGAGTACAGTTCCATTTTGCCGCCCGCCACTTCCACCAGCGAGTATTACATTGAGGGCGTACCTTATTTCATGACCTACGCCGGCAATTTTGGCTTCCACGGAGCTTACTGGCAGGATAATTTTGGGACCGCCGCCTCGCACGGCTGCATCAACCTGTCACCCGCGGACGCCAAATGGCTGTATGAATGGGCCGGTATCGGGGAGCGGGTGATTATCAGCGCGGGGAAATAAAAACTGGTTTAAGTCCCTGGCACTTCTGCAGCAGGTCCTTTTTGCGACGCTCTCCCGGCCAGGGTTGCCAGCACTGCGCCCAACGCGAACAAAACGATATTCAGGATGAAGGGCAGGCTCTTATTGAGTTCAGAAAGAGATCCTGCGATCCAGCCGAATGGGGAAGTTATCAAGATCGTGCCAACATAAATGATCGATTGGATGCGGGCACGTTCCTTTGGATCAATTGTCAGCACGACCATCTTGTCCACGAGAGGACTGACGGTGGCGAAGCAGCACGCTTCCAGGAATACGCTTATGACAAGGAAGAAATACCCCTGGTCTGGAGCGGTGACCAGAAGGAACTGGCTGAGGACATAGCCGAGAAAACCGAATAACAGCGGCAGCTTGAAGTGCATTTTGCCGATGCGCGGCATCATCACAAAAAAGAATAGCAGCATGATGGCCGATTTGATAAATGGGAAGAAAGCCAGGTTCTGGGCCGGGATGTGCAGCTTCTCAGTCACAATGATTGCCCAGAAGCTCCCGCTGATCATTGATGAAATGCCGAGTACAAGAAGGATCCCCCCAGTGTATAGCGTCTGCGGAGTATGGAGCAGGGTTCGAAAAACACCTTTATACTCGCCTAGCACGTCAAAGACGCTTTGGTGGCGCGTCTCATGCATGCGGACTTCACCCTGCCGGGTCTCCTGCGTCATCCGGTAGGTTACGATCGCCTTCAGGGTAAACATGAATGCTGCAAAGATGTATAGCCCGCGCATGGTCGGTACGAGCGAAAAAGCAGCGATGAATGCTCCTGCCAGGGGTGCGATAAAGCCGACCACAATATTGGCAATATAGATCCAACTATAAATATCGACCAACTGGCTTTGATCGGCGTCTTCCACCAGCAGGCAGGTCCATGAATTATGGGTGACACGCCAAAGGCTGTTGATCACGGCCGCCGCCAGGAAATACCAATAATTCTGAGCCAGGGCTGAAATAAGAGCCGGAACACTCCACGACAGGATATCAAAGATCAGGGTTGTGCGCCTTCGCCCCAATTTATCGGTGACTACGCCGCTCAACAGCGCCATGATGATCTGAAACCCCCAGCTGATGCTTACGGTGAGACCGATCTGTTTATCAGACAGGCCAAGAGCCACCATATAAACCGAAATATATGGAGCATAAAGGTTGTAAGGGATGCCCCAGATTGGCTCGGTATACACAACTCCGCGGGGGTTCCCGCGCAGGCTTTTCAAGGTGGTGATCAACGAGTGTTTATTCAAGCAGGGTACTCCTGGCTATCGTCCAAGGGTATGTCATTGCGTCGAGCAGCATCCCGGGGGAGACCACTCCCTGACCTCTTCGCACGTCAGTGGGGATTATGGGGACGTTCTGCAGGGGACGCGGTGGCTTATCGATTGCACTATCTCACATCGGTAATGAATGGGTATAAAAAAGCTCCTTTGTTTCAGCCGCCCCGCGTCCTCCGCTCCCGCCGCCGCTGGTACTGCGCGTGAATCTCCCCTACGTGTTCCACCTTCTCGGCGATCGCGGCTTCCAGCCAGTATTCCCCCTTTTCTGCCGTCCCCAGGCTGCCCGCGCCATATGCCCCGGTACGGGTATCGTCCTCCCAGGGCGGGTTAGCGGTCAGCGCGCCGCCCTCGATCCAGTCCATGTAGTAATTGGGAGTGGTGATGAAATCGGTTTCGTCCACGGCGCGTTCAAGGTGGACGAGTTCCGGTCGTAAATGCAAGATGAGCGATGTCTCCAGTTCGCAGGCGTGCCCCATCCCGCCCAACTTGGATTGCCGTTTGGCTTCCAGCGCGGCCACGCCCTTCGGTCCGGAAAGGTACAAGAAGGCCGTGGCGCAAAATATCTGCGGGTATTTCTCCCCGGCGTACTTGACCACGTTCACTAAAAACGACGAGTTGCCGCCATGTCCGCTCATCAGGTAGAAGCGGTTGAATCCTGCCTTCACCATCGTATCGATCACTGCCAGCCAGAAGTCCTCGAAGGCCCGCCCGCCCACATTGAAGGTGCCGGGGAACGAGCGCCGGTGTGTGCTCACTCCGTAGGGGAAGACCGGCAGGGAAAACGCCTGCTCCGGGATGGCTTGGGCGGTGCCTGCTCCGATGGCCTCGATGATGAGCGTGTCGGTGGATAGCGGCGCATGATAGCCGTGCTGTTCGGTATGACCGATGGGGAGGATGACGACTTTGTCACGCTCCCCCGGAAGGGCTAATAGAATTTCGTCTTTGCCTGGCAGTTCCACAGCAGGGATGCCGCCTCCCAGTTTCAGCCCCGGCGGCGTTAACACATGCACGGAGGTGAATCCATCTTCCAACAGGTTCCCGAGCAGGTTGTGTACCAGGGCAATGAAAACCTGGTCCTGCACCTCCAGTCCGCTCCCCTTCCAGCCGAAGGGGATGTCCGGCAGGATGCCAACCGGTTGGGTTGCCTTCATCATGGTGTAGACAGAATCTGGTTCCGCTACCCTGCCGAGCGGCAACACAAGCGGTGTGTCGCGCGGCAGGGCTGCCACTTCAGGCCAGGTTAATTCGTCAAAACGGAAGGTGTCAGGCATGGTCATTCCTCATTATTAAAAACCCGGTTTCTTTTGGAAACCGGGTTGCTGTTTTATTACATGTGTCGGCTGGCGTGTGGGTCGAGGGCGTCGCGCATCCCGTCGCCCATTAGATTGATGCACAGGATCGTAAAAATGATGAATGCGCTCGGGAATAACCACATCCACCAGGCTCCCCTTTGGATGAAGGACTGGGCGCTGGTGAGCATATTACCCCAGGAAGCAGTGGGGGGTTGCACCCCCAGGCCGAGGAAGGAGACGTAGGCCTCGTTTAATATCGCGCCGGCAAGACCCAGCGTGGCTGAGACGATGATGATTCCCAGCGTGTTCGGGACCAGGTGGTTGAAAAAAATGCGCACGTTGCTGGCTCCCAGCGATTTCGAGGCCGAAATATAGTCCATTTCCTTAAGCGATAGCACGTTGGCGCGCACGATACGAGCCAGGTACATCCAGGAGGTCATTCCGATGACCACAATCACGATCCCGACGCTTCCGCTGAAAGACAGGCCAAAGATATTTATGGTCTGAACATCCCTGCCTAAGAATTTACCCAAAACGATCAGTAAAAAGAGCTGCGGGATGGAAAGCATCGCCTCGGTAAAGCGCATCAAAACAGCATCCGCCCAACCTCCATAATAAGCAGCCACTCCCCCAATCACCGTTCCCACGGAGACTGACAGGACCACCGCCAGGATGCCGACGATCAGGGAGATCTGACCGCCGTAAATAATGCGGGCAAAGGAGTCCCGCCCGGTGCTGTCGGTGCCCAGCACATGCGTCGCTGAAGGCGGCGAAAGGCGCGCCTGAAGGTCTACGGAGTTTGCTTTTACCAACGGGACAAAAATAGTACCGATTATGATAAATAACAGCAACATTGCAATTCCCGCCCCGCCAGCGAGAGCCATCTTGTGTTTGCGGAAACGACGCCAGACCAGCTGTCCTGGAGTTAGTGCGGTTGCGCTCGTGGCTTCTATTTTTAGCGTCGAAATACCG
>JBGOZL010000159.1:0-5646 GCA_041480185.1 Anaerolineae bacterium | reverse complement strand
CTGGCGCACCAGCCGGAAGAGCACCTGGTGGTCAGTATACCCGAAATCCTCGGGAGCCAGGCGGTCCAGCCCGGCTTCGAGCAAACCGCGGTCTAGGCGATAGAGCAGGTCGGGCCGGCGGATGAGCAATCCAAGGATGTGGGCCTCACTTTTGTGGGAAGGGGATAAGGCGACGACGTCAGGAGGGAGCCTGGCGGGAGCAGTGGGCGTCTCCGCCTGCGGGCGGGAACGCCGCAGCTTCGGAACCTGGACCTGCCTGCCGCTGATCGAACGTTCATCCACCTTCAGGAAGCGCGCCAGGCGCTGACGGTAGGTATCCCGCTCAACCGGGTTGGGCAGGTCTTCAATCAAGGGTAACACCTGGGCAGCAATTTCAGATTTAACCTTGGCATCATCCAGGTCACGCCCAACTGCCAGGGCACCCATTACATGGACAACGATGGGCTGGGCATTTTCTATTAATTTTTTCCATTGTTCCGGGTCGCGTTGGACGATCTCATCAGGGTCGAGGTTGTCGGGCATGGACGCCACGCGCAGGTCGGCCTGCAGGCGGGCTTCATGATGCAACAGGCCGCGCGCATCAAAGGCAATCTCATCCTGGCGGTCAAGGGTCTGGCGGGCGGCTTCCAACCCGCGCAAAACGGCTTTCTGACCGGCGGCATCCGGGTCGAGGGCAAGGATGATGCTGCGGGTAAACTTCTTGAGCAGCCGCAACTGGTCTTCCGTGAGGGAGGTGCCCATGGGCGAGACGACGTTCTCGAACCCTGCCTGATGGAGCGCGATCACGTCCAGGTAACCTTCCACGATGATGGCACGATTGGCGGTGCGGATAGGTTTGCGCGCCCGATCCAGCCCGTAGAGCAGGCGGCTCTTGCTGAAAAGGGGCGTCTCGGGTGAGTTCATAAACTTTGGAACGTCATTGGGGTCGAGGATGCGCGCTCCGAAGCCGTTCATCTTGCCATTCTCGTCGCGGATGGGGATCATCAGACGGTTGCGGAAGCGGTCTATGTATCCGCCAGAATCCCGCTGTGAAATAAGTCCCACATCGAGCAGCTCCTGGTCCGAAAAGCCTTTTTCGGTAAAATGCTTGAGGGTGTTATCCCAACCTTGCGGCGCGTAGCCCAGCCCAAAGGTCTCGATAGTGAGGTCGGTCAGAAAGCGCTTCTCGTGAATGTAGTCAAGTGCAAATTTTCCGGCGGGAGTGGACAGGTGATAACGATAAAAGGTGACTGCCTCATCCAGAAGCGTTCGCAATCGTTCGTGGGCTTCCTTTTCTTCCGGTTTCTGTGCCCTGTAAGCCTCCAGTTTGACCCCGGCGCGTTCCGCCAGGTAACGCAGAGCTTCCTTGAAATCCCAGCCTTCCTTCTTCATGACGAACTTGAAAATATCGCCGCCCTCCCCGCACTGACCGAAGCAATGCCAGGTCTGCCGATCTGGAGAGACGATGAACGAGGGCGTTTTCTCGTTGTGGAACGGGCATAGACCGGAATAATTCTTTCCGGCGCGGCGCAGTTTCACGGTCTCCCCGACCAGATCTACTATATCTATGCGGGATTTGATCTCATCAAGCTGGGACATGACGTGATTGAATTATAGACGCAGTTAAGATGCCGCGCAAGTTGGTTTAAAAGTCCTCGTTATCAATCTTTAAACTGGACAGATAGTGAGGAAGAATGAAAACTATACTGCCTGGTCTCCCTGTGTAGGGAGAGGCCTGGGATTATTGAGAAAGTTATTCTGAATTAGGGATTGGTAATGCTACTAGCCGGGCTTCCCTTTCGACAAAGCCTCGACCATCTCATCAGGGACCTGGACAGCGACGACCTCACCGCGCACCGTTGTGATATCGCTAGCAATGATCCATTCCTCGATGACGACTTTGCGTCCTTTGACTTCCTTCACTTTCCCCCGAATTTCCAATTCAATACCCAATGGAGTGGGTTTCAGATAATCGACATGAAGAGAGGCCGTGAGAAAACGTAATGCAGGTTCGGTATCCATGGCGCGCCCGGCTGCACGGTAGGCGGCTGCAGCAGCTGTCCCAGTGCCGTGACAATCAACGAGAGAGGCGAGCAACCCGCCGTATACATATCCGGGGATGGCGATGTGGTATGGCTCCGGCATGAAATGGCAGACGGATTCTTCCCCATCCCAGTAGCTCTTGATCTGGTGTCCGTATTCGTTTAGCGTACCACATCCGTAACAGTGGGCCATTACTTCGGGGTAGTAGTATTGGAAAGCTTTTTGGGTCATGGAACTCAATCCTAAGGGAAATAATGAGGGATGGAAAATAATAATATCCAAATAATCCTGCCGTTACTCTACAACAAAACCACACTTCAAGCAAGCGCTGGTCATCAAATATTTTAAGACGGATGTCATTTGGGGTAGAATTACGGCAACCAACCATTGAGCTGATTGAATGACCATTCTTCCAGCAGACGCTGAAACCTTCATCTCCGTTGACGTGGAAACAGCCGGGCCAAATCCGTCGCTGTATTCGCTGCTGGCGATCGGTGCCAGCTGTGTTTTTTACCCGGAACAGAATTTTTACATCGAACTGAAACCGGTCAATCAAAACTTCCAGGCGGAAGCTCTAGAATCCTGCGGCTTTTCATTGGAGAAACTGGCAGCGGAGGGTGTAGAGCCGGTAGAATCCATGCAACGCTTCGAAACCTGGCTACAGAAAGTGCTCCCACCTGGCAGGCAAGCGGTTTTTGTGGGTTTCAACGCCCCCTTTGACTGGATGTTTGTCAACGACTACTTCCACCGGTTCCTGGGACACAACCCTTTTGGCCATGCGGCAATTGATATCAAATCGTACTATATGGGGCTGGCAAAAGTACCCTGGGAAGAAACCACGATGCATTTCATGGGACGGCGCTATCTAAACCAGCCGGCGCTGATCCATCATGCGCTGAGGGACGCCCTCGACCAAGGGGAAATATTCCGTAAGTTGATCCTTGAAGCAGCGGGACAGCAAGATAATTCCATGCTATGATGCCCTTTATCCAAAGCGAATAAAAGGAACCTTTCATGAGTAAACCCAAATCGCCTGCCGTCCATTTAAAGAACATCATCGCGTCCGCCCAACGCCTAGGCGTGGATATGGATGAAGAAGAAGCCCTGCATTGGCTGACCGCCATTGCTGCGGCGCAAAACTCCGATGACCTTGTGGTGGATTCCCGTTCAGGAGTTTTCGGCTACAAGGTTTCCATGCTCGATTTCAGCCCTAAGGACCTTGACTATTTCAGGCAAATCGGGAAGATCGTCGAAATCCCCGATCGTGCCGGGGTTGTAGAAACCGCGCTGGCGCTTTCAGGTTCGGCAGCGCAGTCCAAGATTCAAAGTTATCCTGGTGATTGTGACTATTTTGAACGCGTTAATATCAAGGCAGCCAGCAAGGCAGAAGCCTGCCTGATCCTGTCAAACGTCATGCGCGAGAAAGCCATTCAATCCATTAAAGGACCGACTTATCAATTAATCGAGGTTAAATTTGGTTCGTACCCATTCGATACTGTCAAAGGCGAGGGGACGAACAAGCGTGGTGTTCCCATTTCGTGGAAACCAGAGGAAGTGCGCGCCGGTCAATTTGATGCTTTCAAACCGGACGGTACGGCGGTCGTCATCCGCTGGGAGGATGTGGCGGTGGAGCCCGGCTGGTGCAAATTGGATTGGGTGATTGCCGACCCGGTGCGCAGCCGCCTGGCTAATGCCAGCAATATGCTGGATGTGACCTGGGAAGCTGCAGATGGTGCGATCATCCCGCTGGACGGCTACCTTGACCCATACTTCCAGGAAGTTTACCTGGATGCAGAGTCCATCCCGATATTCTCAAAAATCGCCCAGCATGTGTCTGCCAACGCTCTGGATGATTACGTGACTCAACTAGAGGAAGAAGTCAGCAAGTACCTGACCAAAGACCTTAATTATGGGAAAGCCGCCAAAAGGATGTATAACGTTTTTCGACTGGTAGGCCGGTATGAGGAAGCGGGTTTTATCCGGGAGTTGTTCGACGAACCGGCTTCGATGCTCTACCAGGTCTGGTCGCTTATCCGCACGATTGAGGACTGCTGTAACCCATCCTCCCCGATCACCATAGACCAGGTGCTGACCGAAACTGACCAATTAATACTTTCGGTGGTGGGCGCTTTGGAAGGCGACCAAGAGACTGAAATTGTCCGTTTACTGTTGAAGCTGCGAGATGATCTTTCGCACCAAAAAACCAATGAGGAATTGAACCCTGAAGCTGAAGCTGCGCGCGACCAGGTCATCAACATTGTTAACAATTTCTTCCATGACAAACTTACCTCTGTGCCGTCCATCAAGGTTTATATTGACAGCTTCCAAACAAAGCATGGATAACGGACAAATAATCAGGCTTAAGGAAATAATAGACGGAGGGTCATACTGACCCTCCGTCTATGTATATTTATTTCTCATATTCCCACGGTTCGGATAACTTCGCCAAAATGCCTTCAGGAGCATGAGGGTTTGGTTTCTGTTTAAGGGGTGGGGGTTGGAAGCTGCTGCAAAATCGCATCCACTTGAATTTGTAATTCAGCCAGGGTCATTCCCCCCATACGAATCGACATTATCCGGCCGATGGAATCGAGAAAGAAATGGAGCGGGATGGTATCCAGATTAATATGATATGCGGACTTGAAAATTGAATTGGGGTCGAGCAGGATGGGAACGGTCAGTTTATGGTTGGTGCGATAGAGGTTCAGTGTGGCGATGTCTTCTGCGGCATCGACTGTCAGTACAGCCAGACCGGCATCTTTATTGGTCTGGGAAATTTTTTCGATGGAACCCATCTCGTCGTTGCAGTTAAGACACCATGCGGCCCAGTATAAAATCAACACCGGCTGTCCATAAAACTGGCTGAGTGTCACCTGCTTTCCGGAAGCCAGTTCGGTCAAATTAAAATCGGGGGCGAACAGACCTGCCACCGGTCCCACCAGACTGGACGGAGGCGGGGTCCTGGTGGGTGTAAAAACAATGGTGGGAGTAAAGGTTGGGGTGGAGGTAAACGTGGTGGTGGGCATGCCGGTATTGGTGATAGATGCGGTCCAGGTGGGGATCAGTGTCGGCAGAGGCAGGTTCGTCAAGGTTTGGGCAACGGCGAGCGTCTCCTGAAGTTGTTGCGCCGTTGACGGTGACAGCGCCGGTGCCTGAGCCTTCTTCTGAATTGATATATACCCGACAACCGCAACAACGGCAAGAATTACAAAGGCGGCTAACAGGATATATAAGATTTCCCACCTCGAACTCGGATTGCGGGGAAGGGAGGCGTTCCCTGCGGGTTTTATGGGCGTGGGCGGTTTGGGGGGAGCTGCCGCTGGTTTTAAGGAAGGCGCCAGTTTATTGGTGGATCCTCCTATTTCGACAGGTATGGGGGGTGTGGAAGTGGATGCAACCGGCTCCAAGGGGGCAGGCGGTTGATAGAAGGACTTATCCAGTTCCTTGAATAAAGCCCGTTTAGCAGAGGATGCCTTAGATTTGACGGGTGTGGTTGGAATGGGGGAGGCTGCTTGCACTGCAAGAATGACTGGTGGCGTAGGAAGGGTCTCACTGGGTTCGCTGACAGGAGTCAGTTGAGGTGAGATCACTTCCGGTGCTATGGGCACAGGCAGCACGGTGGAG
>JBGOZL010000158.1:0-5663 GCA_041480185.1 Anaerolineae bacterium | reverse complement strand
ACATGGATTACCACTGGGTGACTAATCCACGTTTCATTTCGGGGCGATTAAGTTATGATGGGCTGTGGAAGTACTCACTCGTAGAGCAGCAGATGCAAATGATAAAGAGCCAACCCTCCACGATTTCAGGCAAGCATTCGCCCTTGCCATGTTGCGGAATGGAACGGACGTTTATACTTTAGCAAAATTGATGGGGCATGAAGGGATCGCGGTTCTTCAACGATATCTGAAACAGACTTACCAGGACACTGAGGCTGCCCATCGACGGGCTGGCCCAGTGGATAACTCCGAATTCCTGCCCATATTTTGAAATGACATATTAAGAATGACTTGAAGATCCCCTGCTCTGACACAAACCTGGAGAAAGGAGGGAGTCGGTTAATTAGGACAGGATTGGTTGGTTTTGATAATGTACTTTAGCGAAATTGATGGGGCTTGAAGGGATTACAGTTTTTCAGCGATATCTCAAACAGACTTATCAAGATACCGAAGCATCCCATAGCTGGGTCAGCCCGGTAGATAATTCCGAATTCCTGTCCATAATCCGATTTGGATCACCCGGGTGGTCAGAAACTGGATATTCTTTTGGCACGATCGCGATACTTGTCACGGAATTGAGTATTAAGACGCAGGACCTCCTGCTCATTACCGGTAAAGGAGCAGCGCAGGCAATAATACTCATCTTTATCCTGGTCATATAGCATATCCATGTCTATCTCTCGCATCATGCAGCGAGGGCAACGATAATTCAGCTTGCCTTTTCGACCTTGAGCCATGTGTGCAGCTCTCCTTTCCCTTTAAGCGTCGTTGTTATTCCCAGAGTATACATCGGCGAAAAGGCAAAGCCTTCCCGGAAATATCCACTCGCATCTTCCGTGTCTGTACGCATCGTCAGGCGCGTGTCGACCTGCGGAACGATAGCCTCGACCAGCGGAGTTCCATTTGCCTGTGCCTGGCGGCTTTGATAAGCATATTTAATACTTACTTCACCAGACAATCCTTTCACGCTGAGTGTCACGCCGGTCAGGTCTTCGGGGTATTCCGTTGTCCCATAACAGGCGGTTATATATTCATCCACCACGATATCCGCCTGATGATCGGTGGCGTTCAAGATTTTCCTAATCACCTCTATCTCACCGGTCCCTTCCGCCATGCGGAACTCCGACTGAACACGAAGGGTAAAATGAGCAAACTCGATATCCACAGCGTCGAGCGTCACGATTCGGGTGTCCCCTTGCTCGGAGTAGGTGGCCAGGGTACGGCAAGTACACAAGTCCACCTCCTCACCTCCACAGCTGAACTTGCAGCTTTTGACCGCTCCTTCCCCGACATAATGCGTAAAAAAACCCGCTCGGTACAGTGACTGGATCAGGTATGGATAAGAGGCATCCTGTAGATACCTAGTCCCCACCCCACAAGGGCGAATCAATTTAGCAGCGTAAGGACGCAGATCGATCATGGCGCCCCCCTGATTCATATCCAGGCAGAAACGCATCCATGGATCCACATACCAAAACTGCTGGCGATTTGAACCGTAGAGGATATCCTTCCAGAGTGTGTTTTCGGGACGGGTGTATGGGCGGTCCTGACGGTATAGATCAGCAAATTCGCTCATCGTGACATCCCGTGCCTCGCCCTCCCTTTTGAGCTCACCGTAGTAAGCCATGCCATCCTTGTAACTCTTGAGCAGGAATTCATAATCCGCTTCCCAACGTCCTCCTTTGCTCATCCAACCAGGACCCACGAGCATCATGTTATAAGAAAAACCCCGATTGTATTTTGACATGGCGCGGTACTGGTCAACAATATTACTGAAATAGGGAATATCGCGACCCTCGTATACCATGCCACGCAGGATGTTTTGTGGATGAGTGCCATAATAAGAGCCGGGGCCGTCGAAAACAGCCATCAGATCCCGCGATAAGTGGGGAATGGCAACAATGCCGATATCATCCTCCTCGTTCGAGGCCGGGCAATGGATGTTGTGCTTAGAAGGGATCCAAGGGTTCCAGGGACTGCCGTCAATAAGGGTGTACCAAGAGTTATTGGCGTTGTGGTAGGCCTTGGGCCCCTCCTCCCAACAGGTCGCCACTGCAACCTTGACCTGCGGATATTTTTCTATAATGCTGTTCACCAGTTCGGCATCCATGTAATAGGAACCGGTCGAAGTGGGATAAAAGCTGAACATTTCGTAGAACTTTCCGAACAGCTCATCCACTATTTTCTTTTTATCTTCCATTGAGAAAAGCCAGATGGCCATTTCTTTGGAGCCAAACTTTTCCCGGAACTCCTGGCATTGCAATCCGAGAAAAGTCACCCCGATTTCGTCCCCGTATTTTTCATGGTGCTCTTTCGCCATGGCTACTGCTTCCTGGTTGAACAGGCTGGCATAGGTCATTTGGATGGTTGTACGCAGGCCTTGGTCGTGGGCGATCCGTTGCTGGGTGCTAAATATATCGAGGGACTCTTGCAGTACTTCCGTACGTCTCAGATCTTCCTTTTTCCCCTGTTCGACCTCTTTCTGGATATATTCCGGTATCATTTCCGGACGGTGGATGATGGTTACAAGGAAATCATTCATGTTGATCCATTGCTCGCAAGGGTAGATTTTGGGGCAGGAGAATTCCAAAACCCTTATTCACATTATATATAAACAGTTTGATGACGTCTTGTTATAAACCCGGCTTTATTTGACGATTTCCGAGATTCCTCGACGGTAAAAACCTCCAGCTTTTGTTCAAGACTACAGGAGTAATAAGAATTAGAATTACCGTAGAAAAATGGCGAATCCTGTATGATCCTGCGGAGATAAACGAGGTGACCATGCAACCGCACCCCCCTCATACATTATTGATACTTGGCACAGACATTTCGTCTCTTCAGCGTGCCCTGAGCTTGGGCGCTAGGTATTACTACGAGAACCAGATTGAAGGGGATCCGGTGCAGATCCTTATGGACCATGGGGTGAATACCATTCGCCTACGGGTCTGGGTCAACCCTCCTAATGGCGAAAACAACCAGAAGAAAGTAGTGGAATTCGCTTCAGCTGTCAAGGCAAAAGGCCTGAAACTATTGGTGGATTTTCACTATTCGGATACTTGGGCCGATCCAGCTCATCAAATTAAGCCAGCTGCCTGGTCAGGATACAACTTCAGCCAGTTACAGAAAGCTTTGTATGAGCATACTGTGGAAGTATGTAGCAATCTAAAGTCCGCTGGCGCGAGCCCTGAGATGGTCCAGGTCGGGAATGAGATAAACCCCGGGTTGCTACTACCGGATGGAAGCACAGCCAACTGGGAAAACCTATCTACCTTGCTGAAGCAAGGCTATCAGGCGGTGAAAACATGCCTGCCGTCCACGCAGGTAATGCTCCATATCGCCAACGCAGGCGACAAAGCGGGGGCACTTACCTGGTTTGATAACGCCCGTTACTACGGAGTTCAATGGGATATGATCGGCCTCTCTTATTATTCCTACTGGCATGGCACGGTTGAAAGCATGGAAGAAACCGTAAAAACCGTTAAGTCACGCTACGATAAGCCGGTCATCATTGTCGAGACTGCCTATCCATTCACATTTCATGGGAATGATGATGAGATGAATATCATCCACCCTGCGTGCAACCTGCCCCTGGATTATTCGGTAACTCCCGCCGGTCAGGCTGGTAATCTTGCAGCGGTTATGAACGCCGCGCGGGCAGCTGGGGCGGTGGGCGTGTTTTACTGGGAGCCAACCTGGACTGCCGTGAAGGGAAATGGATGGGATCCTTTCAATCTTGCCTCCGGCAGTCAATGGGAAAACCAGGCCCTGTTCGATTTCAACTGCAAAGCGCTGCCGGCGATGAATGAGTTTAAGCCGTAACGGGATAGTCAAAGGATTTTTGGGCGCATCATTTTTTCCCCTTATGTTTGTAAGCAGGCAGACCTCAAAAGGTCTGCCTGCTCGTGTCTTGCGTTTTACCCCACTCTGTCATGACGGTAAGCGCGCGGAGTCATGCCAACCTCACGCTGGAATAATCGGGTGAAATGGGCGCTTTCCGAAAAGCCAACCTCAAACGCGACTTGGGTCATCGAAAGGTTGGTTGTCTCCAACAGTTCCCGTGCTTGCAGTATACGGTAGCGGCGTAAATAGATCATAGGAGTAATGTTTAATTCTTGGCGAAAACAATCCGTCAGATAATCGGCGCTGATGCCCACATGCCGGGCAATATCCTCACGGCTGAGCGCTTCGGCAAAATGGGTGTGAATATAAGCCATGGCCTGTCGGACGATTTGTTGCGTTGCCTGCCCCAGTGAATGCTGCCGTGTCAACGCCGCTTCGATACGGTTGAGTATTTCCCCTGAACTGAAGATCCCTTTGCTGAGTATCGTGGCAACGCCATTGTTCAGCCGCTCCAGATCTTCTTCGGAAAGGACACGGGCGGTCAAGACAATTACCGGGATGGTCCGCATGGTCTCCCGCTTTTTCAAGGCACTCATGAAAGCGAATCCATCCATCTCCGGCATCATCAGATCTAATAAGATCAGATCCGGCTTAGTTTTATCGATCACCTTTAGAGCTTCAATGCCATTGCCAGCGGTAATAGCCCTGCAGCTAATCTGTTCAACCAGGCGGCTATGCATATTAAGGATAACCGGGTCGTCATCTACGATCAAGATGGTGAGTTGTCCATTCTCTGGAGCGCTGTAATGGGACAGTTCTTCCCTCAACCGTTCGAGCCGTAGAGGTTTTTGCAGATAATTCAATTCCAGCAATTCCCCCTGGTCGGTTTCGTTATCGATTGAGTACGCCAACACAGGGATATGCTCGGTGGCTGGTTGCCGTTTAAGCATTCCCATAATGACCCAACCCTGGCGTGCGGCCAGCCGGTCTCCAAAGATGAGTGCTTCCGGAGGCGAATTGATCACCTCTGACAGCCAATCGATTTGCTTATCTACATGAAACACGCGAGTAATGAAGCCACGTTCACTGAGATGGTTGCACAGGCGTTCAGCCGGATCGTTTTGCTCGGTTAGTACCACCACTGAATTGGCCGGGCTGGACAAGGGAGCAGCCAGCTCTGTCTGGGATGCCATTCGTGAAATGATCGGCAGAGTATAGAAAAAGGTCGACCCGCACCCCAGGTTACCTGGGCTACGCACGCCAATATGTCCGCCATGCTGTTCCAATAATTGCTTGGTGATCGCCAGTCCCAGGCCCAGTCCCCCATACCCCGCTTGGATTGCATGTTCTGTGCGATAGAATTCGCGAAATATCTTTTCCTGTTCGGTCGGGGAAACACCCACGCCGGTATCGCTGACCGAAATGATAGCTGTCTGACCATCGATCTCGACATTCAAGACCACCTGACCTTGGGGCGTGAATTTGACCGCATTGCTTATCAGATTGATCGTGATTTGGCGCAAGCGCGTGAGGTCGCCAATCACAATCGTCCCTCGTTTGGGGAGATTTGCCTGCCAGTCCAAGCCTTTCTCGCGTGCCAGCTGCTCGCCGATTTTCACAACTACCTGCAAAACCTCTTTCAAGTCAAGAGGTTCCCGCAAGATCCTCAATTGGCCAGCTTCGCTTGTGGCCATGTCGAGTACATCACCGATCAGACGAGCCAAATGCTCACCACTAGTATTGATCTGTTCAAGATCGCGCAGCATAGACACGGATAATTT
>JBGOZL010000157.1:0-5749 GCA_041480185.1 Anaerolineae bacterium | reverse complement strand
GTCATCACGAGAACGCGATCAGCAGCAGCAATTGCGTTCTTAAAACCGCGTTCAATCCCTGCCGGTGAATCAATAATGATCCAGTCCACTTCCTGGCGAAGTTCATCACACAGGCGCACCATGTCACTCGGCGAAATCGCGGTCTTGTCGCGCGTCTGCGCTGCTGGTATGAGATATAAATCGGGAAGACGTTTATCGCGAATCATAGCCTGACGTAACCGGCAGCGACCCTCAATAACATCAACCAAATCGTAAACGATGCGATTCTCGAGGCCTAAAACCACATCCAGATTCCGCAATCCAATGTCTCCATCTACGCATGTTACTTTATTACCGCGTGATGCCAATGCTACAGCAATGTTTGCGACAGAGGTGGTTTTTCCAACCCCTCCCTTCCCAGACGCTATTGTTACAACTTGTGCTGTCATCTCACCGTCCCGTCAATTTATGCCAAGGCTCTGCCACAAGCTGGCCGTCCTTCAAGCTAGCGATTTCAGGTTGACTTTTCACTTGTTTTTTTGGTGAGACCGCAATCTCACCGGCTATACGCAATTGGGTTGGTACCAACTCCAGAGCGCAAACAACCGCTTTTTCATTTCCTTGTGCCCCCGCATGAACAACTCCGCGCAACCGTCCCCAGACAATTACACTGCCACCAGCTACAATTTCCGCTCCCGGGTTGACATCCCCCATTACAACGACATTTCCTTCAAAAAGGATGCGCCCGCCCGAGCGCAACGGACCCTTAACCCATTTAGCTGCATCTTCTGGAAAAGATTCCGATGTAATTTTATTATCAGCTGGTTGAGGTTTCGAGATACGTGTTGCCAACCCCAGATTTTGGGCGGTGGTCTCGGTTATTGATGATTCGCTCAAGACTGCCCATAATGTTATACCACGTTCTGATAATTGGTCGCGCAATGCTGACAATTCGGCTACCCGCAACTCATTCACACCCACGTTAAGTACTACACGCGCGCCCTGGAAAAAAGAGGACCGTTCATCAACATTTTTAACAAAAGCATTTACCAGCTCCGGCCAAGAAGCACCGTCCAGTGTTATTAGTAAACCGTCCCGAATGCCTTTAATCTGAATAAATGAGGGCGTTTCGACCATGATTCCCGAAATTATACTGCTTTTTATAGGGAGCAAGGAAAAGTGGTCAGGTTAAAAAAGCCTGCATTTAATTAGCTGCAGGCGTTTTCCTTAATATTCGGTGATAGGCTCAATTCTTAACGGTGGGTAGATCTGCCCGGGTACTGGCGGCATTGGGTTATATACCCAATCCACCTCCACCACCCCAACCCTGACTCCTCCAACGCGACGGAGGCCTTTATACTTTCCTCGGAGTAAAACATCCTCCATTGTCAAGGCCATGTTAAAGACCGCGAGGGTGATATCTTTTGGGATAGCCATCAACTCGTCTGTGTAGACCGATGTGGAGAACAACAAGTTCTGAGCATTCAGGCTCTGAGTTTGAATGGCTGGTATGATGATTGGGTAGCCATCTTCTCCAACATAGGATAAAAATTTCAGGTTGTCAATCTTATCCACGAAGGCGCGCGTCCAATGGTTTAGCACGGGCCTTTCATCAGATTTGGCTCCCAGCGCGCGAGCTTGCATCGTCTGGAGGGCAGCAAAGATTATCTTATTCATCGGTAGAGGTGCTTTTCCAGTATGCAAGACCAGATTCATGTAGTAGACAGTATGGACACCAAAATAGGCGTTGTAACGGAACATAGGGATATTATTATAGAAATCGTATTCCGGACCTTCTTTTGCACAATGAGTGTACGTGGCCTTGCCCCGCCAAAGGTTTTTATCCAGGCTCATAATTAGGAATCCAACCTTCGGATTTTCGAGGAGGTGTTTCTTTGACAACCCTTCCGTAAACTGGCCAAAACTTAATTGGGTTGATCCACAGGCCATCAGTGAGGAAATGAGCGTAACATGGGGCAAACCTTCAGGAGATACGGTTGCCAGCAGACCTACTTTCATTTCCGGTTGGGTGCTCAGGATGTCTTCTGACGAAAAAGTTGTTACTGAATTTCGATGATTCATAGGGAACTCCTATTTTGGGTCGTGATCGCGGGTCGCCCCGGTAGCGTGAACAAGGTTTGAAGGGAAACTGGAAGCCTCTGCAATTTGCTTACACCGAGCCAGTTCGTTGGAAGTCATAAGTAAAGTTTGGGCAAAAGCCCATTGCGTTCCCAGGCGTAGATACTGGTCGCGGCAAAGGTTATTAAAGGCACAAAGTTCCCACCGAGATATGCTCCCACTTAGAGATTCCCCCAGGTAGCGACCGATAGCATTCAAATTTTCTGCTGAGGCCGTTGCACCGGGTATGACTGGAGTACGCACCCATATTTCAAATGGTCTCGTTTGATTCTGACGATAATCGCGAAGATAGGAGAGATTCTCCAGGATCCGCTTATTGTCTGCGCCGGTGAATTCATGGTGAAGAGTTGGGTTAAAAAGCTTTAGATCAAACAAAACCAGGTCGATATATGGAAGGAGGCGATCAAGCGTTTGAGTTGAGGTCAAACCGCATGTGTCTATCGCAGTAGAAATTCCTTGCACCTTTAAACCGGCCAAGAGCGATTCAGCAAATTCCGGTTGGAAAGTGGGTTCACCTCCAGATAGAGTTACACCTCCACCGGATTTCTCATAGTAAACCCGGTCTTTTAACAATTCGATCAGTAATTCCTCAACCTGGACAGTCTTTCCGATGATTTCAAGCGCACCTGATGGGCAAGCCTGAGTGCATTTCCCGCAAGCCTGGCAATGTTCCCGATCAATCATTAAAACGTTGTCGAGCATCGAAAGGCAGCCATTGGGACAGGCTTCGATGCAGGATTGGCAACCCAAACAACGGACTTTAAACCATTGAGTCTGGATCCCCGAGGAGATGCTTTCAGGATTATGACACCAGGTGCACCGCAAAGGACAGCCTTTAAAGAAAACTGTCGAACGAATTCCGGGGCCATCCTCTGTGGAGAGTCGTTGGGTGTTCAATATGAGGCCGGTGGTCATTTCATCTGGTGTCTTTCGCGGGCAATAATCTCGTTTTGAAGTTCGCGTCCGATGGAGGTGAAATAGGCGTTATAGCCAGTTACACGTACTAAAAGATGACGATAATTTTCGGGGTGTTTTTGAGCATCCTGGAGGAGACCAGCATCAATCATGTTGACCTGGAGAGCTGAACCCCCATTCTCCATGCATCCGCGCAGGAAAGCTTTAAATTTCTGCCGGTGCTCAGAGTCACGAAGAAGAGACGGATTGAATGTCATGGTGTGACTGCCGCCGTTGGGTAACAAATTCAGGTATTCTTCCCAATCGCCTTTTCCATCCGCAGCCTTACCTCCCAATACCTTACCAACAGAATTTACATTGGCGGTCGGTCCATTGATGTCAGCGCCGTTAGATGGACACAGTGCATTTGAAAGGAATTTGCCCTGTGGACGACCGTCCGGGCTTGCTGGAAGGATGAACGAGTCAGCCACCCAGTAATTCCAGGACAACATCCCCGGGCGGAACTGGCGGTTGGTGGATTTTGTTTTGTACTTCCAAGTTTCACCCGTCCATAGTTCCATTACATCTCTGGCAAGCGCGTCGGCAGAGTCATCATCGCGACCGTATTTTGGAGCTTGATGAAGTGCGCGAGCTTGCAAGATCTCATGTCCAACCCAGTTGTCCTTAAGTGCGTGAAGAAGTTCAGAAAGACTGCAAATATTTTGGTCAAACACCAGATATTTGATCGCAAGCAGAGAATCTACAGTGGTAGCATAAGTCACAGCTTCGATGGTGACGTAACCCAACTCTGCACCACCTTCGTTAATATCTTTCCCTTTGCGAGCACAACCTTTGATCAGACAGGAAACATATGGCGTTGGAACAAAACGGGCGCGGATAGATTCAGACCTCTCATAAAGATCCACGATGAGACGTATGATATGACGGGTTTGAGCTGAGTAAGCCTCCCAGAATACTTCCCAAGTTGAGAAATGGGTAGCATCGCCGGTTGCGGTACCCCAACGTTTGGTAGGATCGGTTTTTCCGGTTAAACCATCCTTGAAGGGGACCAAATCATATCCACCTGTCATGGTCAGCTCCACTGCTTTGAGCAAGTTCAGGTTGGCGTCTACTGTGCCGGAACGGTCGTTTCCGACCATTGTATTTTCCAGACACCCGACTGGTGCATAATCAAATACATTTTTTTTGTTGATGAGGTTCGTCACCCCCGATTTTTTAGCTTGGAGCATCATCCCCGCCATCGAACGTTCATCAAAGTTCAATAGAAAAGGTGAACCCTGGCTTGATGCGATCATCCCCACCACCTTATCAAGTAATTTATCCGGCGCGCCCCGATGGATACGTACATTTGGCTTCGGCTCCAGGATGGGTGACATTTCATCAATAACATCTAAAAGGATGTAAGTCAGGTCATTCGTCAAATCCATGCCCTCTGGCCCCAACCCAGATATAGTGAAGAGCTGTCCATAGCCGGCAGTAATGCCTTGATTGCCGCCTGTGCGAATCATGCCATCATAGGCTGTGTTGCAGTGCATCCAAAAACATTTCAATATTTCCTTGCCAAACTCTGGGTCCATGCCACCACTGATGGAATTTTCCCACATGGGGAACAAATACTGGTCAAGACGGCCAAAGGAAACACCAGGGCCGGGGTAATTTTCGTCTGACATGATTAACATGTGCGTAATCCACAAAGACTGCACTGCCTCCCAGAAATTTTGAGCCGGTTCCCATGGGACACGCATCAGGATATCAGACATCTGCTGCAACTCGGCGCGGCGGCCTGAATCCCCTTCCGATTGGGCCTGACGGGTACACTCTTTGGAATACTCTGCAGCCAAGTCACGCGGCATGGTCGCCGCAATCAGCATTGCCCGCAATTGTCCACCCTTTTTACCGCGTCTTTCAGACTCGGGTAACGCTGCAAGCGCTGTTTCCAGCTCAGCATATACAGCTTTCCATCCTTCTCTAAGAATTCGGCCATAATCTGGGATAAGGTGCCCGGAAGTGGCTCCCGCATTACCATAGCCATGATTATGGAACCACAGCATGGCGGCCCGGGCGCCCTTCGGTCCGTATACCTGTCTGTCACGTTCCCTAGTTTCTTTATTTGTCAAACAAGCGGAGGTCTGGACGTTAAAACGCGCCCCAGCCAAAAGATCACCAGGCAGGATTTCCCGGGGAAGATAATGCACCATGACCTCCCTGTTGAACCAGGCACGGCGCTCCGGAAGAGACCTCTTCCAGAAATCGGGGGAAAGTGCCACTGGATGGGCGACTTGTTTGAATGAAGATCGGAATGTTTGTAGGAAAGCGTAGGTCTCAGGGACAATGTAAAATGAGAGTTCGTTGTACTGAAAGTCCCATGGAGTGCCGGTGGTCCAAGAGGTATATTCATTATTCCATGCCCGGTTCACACCCTGGAAATAATAATCGCGCAGCCATTGAATACGAGGGGAAAGATTCTCCGGTTTTTTTATTGCATAACGAGGTTTTTCTCGCGCAACGGCGGTCATTAAGACTCTCCTTTTATGTAGGTCTCTCTATGTCTTAGCATCTATATCATGATGCCCTTGGCGCTATCTTCGCCAAGATTATCAAAAGCATTGACCAGTTTGACATGAAATTGAAAAACGGCTTCAACAACCTGCGTCCTACAGTATCTACGGAAAAACATGCCGATCTGATTGATGTAAACTCCCTTGAATGAATTGAT
>JBGOZL010000156.1:0-5757 GCA_041480185.1 Anaerolineae bacterium | reverse complement strand
CTTGCATTGGATACAAGTCTGACCGATGAGCAGCGGGAATACCTTAACATTTCCCTCCAGAGTGCAGAAGCATTACTGGCGCTTATCAACGATATCCTTGATTTCTCCAAAATTGAAGCCAAAAAGATGGAATTGGAAACCATCAGCTTCAATTTACGCACCACGGTCGAGGATGCAGCAGCTTCGCTGGCCCAGCGTGCGCAGGATAAGGGTCTGGAACTTGCTTGCCTGGTCCACCCGGATCTGACAACTGAATTGAAGGGTGACCCAGGTCGCATCCGGCAAATAATCATAAACCTGATCGGGAACTCCATCAAGTTTACCCATCAGGGTGAAATTGTCGTTCGCGCTGAACCCGTCAGCGAGACCGGCACACATGCTACGGTATATTTTTCGATCCAGGACACAGGGATTGGCATTCCAGCTGACCGGCAGCAATCTGTCTTCGAACGCTTTACCCAGGCCGACGGTTCCATCACACGCAGGTATGGCGGAAGCGGCTTGGGCCTGACGATTTGCAAACAACTTGTGGAGGCGATGGGCGGTAAAATTGGCGTGCAAAGCAGTCCTGGGATGGGAAGTACCTTCTGGTTTCAAGTAACCTTTGAAAAACAACCCATTGAAAAGCGCGGGACTGCTCCGCTCATAATTCAACCCGTCAACCTGTCAGGAATGCGTATTCTTGGCGTGGACGACAATGCGACGAATCGCACTATTCTGACCAAGACCGTGGAAGGCTTCGGTTGCAGGGTGGATACGGTCGCAAGCGGTTCCAAATCCATTGAAGTATTGCGCAATGCCTTGCGGAATGGCGATCCATATCAGGTGGTCTTGCTCGATATGCAAATGCCTGGCATGGATGGCGAACAAATTGTTCGGACCATCAAAGGCGACGCTGCTCTGAAAGATGTACGCATTATCGTCATGACCTCCATTGGTCAGCGCGGTGACGCTTCCCATTTGGAATCCTTGGGTTGTTCGGGCTACCTGCTCAAACCCGTGCGCCAGCATATGCTCTACCAGGCTCTGGAAGCTGTTATGGGCAGGGAAGAAGAAGAGGAACCGGCCATCATTACACGCCATATGCTCGCTGAGCAGAAACAGCACAACAATCAGCGTATCCTAGTTGCGGAAGATAATCCAATCAATCAAAAATTAGCCGCAATATTGCTTAATAAGGCTGGTTATTCCGTGGATAGTGTCGAGAACGGTCTGCAGGTCATGGAAAAAGCAAAAGAAGGGAAATATAATGCCATATTAATGGATGTCCAGATGCCGGAGATGGATGGTTTCGAGGCTACTCGTCGAATCCGTGAATGGGAAGCCGGTTCTCAAAAACGCATCCCTATCATTGCAATGACTGCCCATGCCATGAAAGGCGATCGCGGTCGATGCCTTGCTGCTGGGATGGATGATTATGTTCCAAAGCCGCTTGAAATACACATTTTGCTGGCAGTGCTTGATCGATGGCTGGAACCTTCGGAAACCGAAGAAGCTCTGGCTGTTCGAATCGAAGAACCTGCCACCCAGCCAGCTCAATTTCTTACCATGGCTGTTGATCCTTCCGTCCCGCAAACGGACCAACTCCCTATGGATGTCGAAAGAGCCCTTGAACGTTTCGGCAACGATCGGCCTTTCCTGGATGAAATGAGCCGCGATTACATTGCCGGTTTCCCCGAACGCATCCAAGATCTTAAAACTGCCCTTGAAGCTCATAATGCTAACGATTTTAGCCGGTATGCCCATAATTTAAAAGGCGTTTCAGCCAACTTCAGCGCGGGCCCAGTCACCAATTTGTGCGCTGAAATGGAAGCGCTTGGTCGTCAGGATGATCTAACCACTGCTCCACAACTGCTTGCTCGCCTTGAGTTCGAAACGGATCGCTTGATTAAATATTTGAAAGAAGTTGGGATCAGCGCATAATTTTTACCGCGAATGTATTGTAGTTTGATCCAAAAAGGACTGCCCTTTACATCGGCAGTCCTTTTCAACTGCGATTTAATCGTTACCATGGGTTGAGACACTGGATGTACAATCTTTACCGAGGACAATAATGAAACCTTTTAAATTGATTTTCAACTATGCTCGTAAATACTCTCTTTCTTTGGTCGTAACTGCCATAAGTATGTTGGTACTGGTGGGCATCCAACTGCTCATCCCTTGGATTGTCAAACTTTTGGTCGCGGAAGTAACTGCACCGAGCGCCAGCTTGGCCAATATGAACTACGTCACCATCCTGGCAATCGTCGTTTTTGCAGCTTATTTCATCCGGGCTGGTCTAGCTTTTGTTCGCTCATACGTGGCTCACGTAGCCGGCTGGGGTGTGGTGGCAGATGTGCGGGAGTACATCTACGAACATATGCAGCGCCTCTCACTGCGTTTCTACGAAGACAAGCAGGTCGGCAACCTGATGTCCAATGTAGTTAATGACACAGACCTGTTCGAACAGCTCATCGCCCACGCCATACCCGACGTGGTTGTCAACCTGGTTACCCTGATAGGGGTTACGGTTGTTTTGCTCAGCCTGAATTGGCAACTGACTCTGCTCAGCTTAATTCCCATCCCATTCGTGGTTCTGTCGCTGCGGGTCTACGCCAAATACGTCCGCCCGGCATTCCGCAATCGCCAGAAGGTACTGGGTGACTTGAATGCGCTGCTCAACGATAACTTGTCAGGCATTCGTGAAATCAAGGCTTTCACCCGTGAAGATGAAGAAGCACAACGTGTTCATGAAGGTATTGAGAATTATCGCAAATCCCAGCTCGGCGCCTTGAAATTGATGGCGACCTTTCAGCCATTCGTGGAATTCACCTCCTCTCTCGGGACGCTGATCGTTATTTACTTCGGCGGACGGCTGGCACTGCAGGGTTCCCTCCCAATTGCGGACCTGGTAGCCTTCTTCCTATACCTGCAAAGTTTCTATGCACCCGTTCAAAATCTGAGTGGTGCCTGGGAGGCTGTCCAATCATCGCTGGCCGGGGCTGACCGGATAGCTGATCTGATGGCCGAGCCCCATGAACCTCAGACAGTCCGTGGCGCTGCGCCGGTAATGGATCGGGTGCGAGGGGATTTCGTCTTTCAAAATGTCAGCTTTGAATACTCGGAGGGCGTCCAGGTACTGGAGAATGTATCGCTGGAGATACCCGCCAAATCGGTGGTGGCATTGGTGGGACCGACGGGAGTAGGGAAGACTACACTGGTCAGTCTTATCCCGCGCTTTTATGATTTAACCAGCGGTGTGATTACCCTTGACGGTCGTGATTTGCGCGATTACACGCTTGACAGTTTGCGCAGGCAGATCAGCATCGTGCTGCAGGATGTGTTCCTATTCTATGGGACAGTGCGGGAAAACCTGCTTTTCGGTCGTCCGACCGCAGACGAGGCTGAGATGATCTCAGCTGCAAAAGCCGCCAACGCCCACGACTTCATAACCGATCTTCCGGAGGGATACGATACTCTGATCGGCGAGCGAGGTGTCAAGCTCTCCGGTGGGCAAAAGCAGCGCCTGTCCATTGCACGTGCCATCCTGAAGGATGCTCCGATTTTGATTCTCGATGAAGCCACTTCCTCGGTAGACACAGAGACCGAGCAAATGATCCAGCAGGCGCTTGAACACCTGATGCAGGGCCGTACAACCATCATCATTGCTCACCGTTTGTCCACCATCCGAAACGCAGATAAAATTGTTGTGCTGGAGGATAAGTCCATCCGCGAAATGGGTACCCATGAAGAGTTAATACGCCAGGATGGGTTATACCGAAGGCTCTCCACCGTGCAGGGTAATCTTAATCCATAAAACAACAGCCTCCCTTGAATTGGGTAGGCTGTTGTTTATATGTGTTAGTTGACTTAATATTTATCAATCACCCTATTTGTTATCTGCAATTTTTCCGTATTTCCTATTCGTCCTTTTCCAACCTTTTATAAATACTCTTTCAATTGTCTCGCCCGCCTTGGGTGGCGCAGCCGTCGCAATGCCTTCCCTTCGATCTGCCGGATGCGCTCGCGAGTAAGACCGAATTTCTCCCCTACTTCCTCTAAAGTAAACGGGATGCCAGTATCCAACCCGAACCGCATGCGTAAGATGCGTGCTTCACGCGGAGTTAACGTGCCCAGAACCTCGTCAATCTTTTCCTTAAGCATAGACTGGTAAACACTTTGAATGGGGGTGGGGGTCAGTTCATCCTCGATAAACATCCCCAGCTCGGATTCCTCATCGTCCCCTACCGGACTATCCAGGGAAAGCGGAAGCAAGGAAACCTGCAGAATCCATTGAACCTTTTGCAGGTCCAGACCCAGTTCCGCTGCCAACTCTTCGGGTGTTGGGACACGCCCAAGTCGCTGTTCCAGGTCGTGGGTAGCTTTATAGGTCTGCCGGATGCGGTCGCTCATATGGACCGGCACACGGATGGTGCGAGCCTGATCGGCAATGGCACGCGTAATGGTCTGCCGGATCCACCAGGTAGCGTAAGTCGAGAAACGGAAGCCTTTATGGGCATCATATTTCTCAACCGCCTTCATCAAACCCAGGTTGCCCTCCTGGATCAAGTCAAGGAAGGGCACTCCGCGTCCCATGTATCTCTTGGCAATGCTGACCACCAGACGGGTATTGGCCTTGATGATGTGCTCGCGCGCCATGATCCCGTCTTGCACAAGGGCTTCCAATCGTTGCCGTTCCAGGGTTCGTTTGCGTCCGAGGGTCCGCAACAAATCACCTTTCGCTTTGCGACCATCCTCGATGCGGATTGCAATCTCGAATTCCTCATCGGCCTTAAGGAGAGGTACGCGCGACATTTCCTTGAGATACATGCCCACTGTATCATCGCTCAAGATATCGCTGATTACCGGTTCCGGTTCGATCAAGGGTTCCAGGCCCGGGATGGTGATAAGGTCAGTTGGTGGTACTTCTGCTGCTTCGGGGTCCAGAACATCCACCCCCCGGTGACGCAATGCAAGCATAATAACAGACAGACGTTCAGCATCCTCTCCTACTTCGGGAGAGAGTTCCAGCAAGTCGTCTGTAGTCAAATATCCCTGGACCGAGGCTTTCTCCAGGAGCAAGCTCAAGACTTCCCGGTTGCGATGTCGTCTGTCAAGTGGCGCCATTGATCACCCTCTTCTTCAGGCGCATCCTACTTTAACAGGTCCTTCAACGCCGCAAATGGCGAGTCGGACACAGGCCGGTGCCCGCAGTCAGTCAGGTTCAAGTTCTCTCCGCAGACCGGGCACAGTCCTTTACAATCTGGTTTACAAACCGGGTTGATTGGGAATTCGAGCAAAGCGTATTCACGTAGTAATGGTTCCAGGTCGATTTGGGCATCTTCCGGTACCAGCAGGCCGGAATCTGTGATGTTTCGTTTATCGAAAGCATAAAGATCGGAAAACGACCACTTGAGGGGTTGGGAAAAAGTGTCCAGGCAGCGTACGCATTCCAGGTCTGCAGCTGCCTCGAACTTACCTTGTAGCAGCAGCCCTTGCTGGGTTCTGTCAAAACTCGCCTTGCCGATAAAATTGAGCACGGTCAAGTCCTCCCCCAGGCGCATCTTTTCGTAGTCAAAGTTGAAATCACGGCGTGTACCGATCGGCGATTTGATTAAGAATCCGACGTTGAGCCGCAGAGGACGACGAAGGTTGGTCACATGAATACTTCTATACGCAAGTTTGGGAACGTTTACATTCTAGCACAGGGGAGACTCGAAGTCAAGAATTCTTTAAGGAATCCATGGTTTTTAAGAGTCTAAATATCATCAAAGAAAT
>JBGOZL010000155.1:0-5790 GCA_041480185.1 Anaerolineae bacterium | reverse complement strand
GAGCATACCTATTACGCCGTTCATAGGGGTGCGGATCTCGTGACTCATGTTGGCGAGGAAATCGCCCTTGGCGCGGTTGGCATCTTCCGCCTCCTGGCGGGCGTTGATGAGTTCGGTGATATCGTGATAAATTGCTAATGCTCCGACCTTTTGCTCGCCGACAATGACCGGGACAGCTAATATTTCCACATCCACCAGGGTGCCATCCTTGCGCCGACGTTTCCCAATCCCATGGATGGTGCCGCCTGTAAAGGTCTGCTGGGTAAATTGGGAAGCTTCCTGGAGAGTTGCATCGGTGGTGATCAAGGAATCCAGGTTCGCTCCGACTATTTCAGTTTGGGTATATCCGAATAACTTTTCAAAAGCCGGGTTGCAAGAAGAAATTTTTTCTTTTTCATCCAGAACGATGATGGCACCCGGGTTGTTCATCACAAGGGATTCAAAGAATTTCTTCTGCCGGGCAATGTCATCTTCGATACTCTTTCGCTTTGAAATATCATGTAAAAGGTATATTGTACGTGACGAAAGTTCAGATGTCACCTTTTCTACCAGCACTTCGAAAAAACCGCCCAGCCGCGGAATTTCCATTTCCCCAGGTTGCAATTCAGGAGATGCAGATTGGTTATTAACGCGCAATGTTTCGAGAAAAGGATGTCCAATTAATGCATCGTAGGATGAATTGAGTTTGTTAATAACCGCTTTATTGCAGCGGGTGATGTTTCCGGCAGAATCGACGATAAAGATCAGGTCAGCGACGGCATCAAATGTGCTTTCCCACTCTTTCTTTCCGCGGCTGATCACCTCTTCAACCTTGTGGAGAGTTCCCACTTCCTGTTTTAATTTCTTGTTTACAGTCTGCAGTTCCGCGGTGCGTTCTGCTACTTTGGCTTCCAATTCATTTTTCAATGTCGTCAATCGGTTCTCACGCACCCCGACCAGGATAAATACCGCACCAAGGACCAGTGGAGCACAATCAATTATCCATAACAATGGCTGGCTTTGCTGAGCCGATAAAATCGAGGACAGGTTAATCGGTAGTCTGTCTATGAGGATTTGGAAAAAAGTTCCAATCGCGGGGAAGAGCAAGCCAAAACCAATTCCCAAAAGAAAATAGAGAAAAATTATAGGATGTAATGCGGTTCGGGTCTTCATCTTTGTGACTCCAGGTCCGTTGAGCAACGATAGATGGCACCTGTTGAGTATTATAGCAACATTGCTGCTAAAAAGAGAGGTTTCTTTGCCTACATAGTTTGTATTCGAGTCTGCACTTGCATGTTAGCGCACACCATAGTAAACTCAATTGATGAGCAACTCTTCCTTCTCCCCTTCCATGATAATGCCTATGGAAATGCAATACCATATACAGACAGCCGCACGGAGAAAGTAAAATTCTTTTGCGTCCTCAAAAGGCTGTCCGATAATAGGACGGCCTTTTTGTTTGATGGAAGTTTGATGCAATAAATTCTGTAATATTCCGTAGGAGAAATCATGCCCGAAAGCATTTTGATCGCCATTGCCTGGCCGTATGCCAACGCCGAGATCCATGTTGGCAATATCACCGGTTCACATTTGCCGGGAGACATCGTGTCACGTTACCACCGATTAAAAGGAGATCATGTGCTGATGGTCTCTGGAACAGATGCCCACGGCACACCTGTGACAATTGCAGCGGATAAAGAAGGCATCCCGGTCGAGGAAGTATATAAAAAATACCATAATGGCTTCATTGATTTGTTCCAGCAACTGGGTATTCAGTACGACCTGTATACCAGTACCCATACCGAGAACCATTTCAAAGTAGCTCAATCCATGTTCCTGGCATTGCAAAAGAACGGTTTCCTTTTTACCCAGAAATCTATGCAATGGTACAGCCCTGCCGCAAACCGTTTCCTGCCCGACCGCTACGTGGAAGGCACCTGCTACATTTGCGGTTTCACAGGAGCACGATCTGACCAGTGCGACCGATGCGGAAATGTTCTTGAACCAGAAAAACTGCTTAACCCAAAATCGAAAGTTGACGGTTCAACCCCCGAATTGCGGGAAACAGAGCACTACTTTCTCGAACTCTCCAAACTCGAGCCAGATGTAATCGATTTCCTCCGCAAACGCTCAAACTATATGCGCGAGACAGTGCTGGGAGAATCACTCGGAAAAATCGAGGCTGAGGGTCTCAAACCGCGGCCTATCACGCGCGACCTGGATTGGGGTATTCCAGTCCCGGTGGAAGGCTGGGACGACAAGCGGTTGTACGTCTGGTTCGAAGCAGTCATCGGATATCTATCGGCGGCCATCGAGTGGGCGAAGATAAGTGGTACTCAGGAAGCCTGGAAGAATTGGTGGGTTAACCCGGCAGCAAAGGCCTTCTATTTTATCGGCAAGGACAACATCTTCTTCCATACTGCACTGTGGCCCGCAGAATTAATGGGAGCAGGAGAGCAATTTTTACAGATCTTTTCCGAAGAAGAGGGCACTCTCAGCATGCCCTACGACGTGCCAGCCAACCAATTCATGAACCTGGAAGGTCAGAAGATCAGCGGCTCACGCAACTGGGCAATTTGGGGCAGGGATGCACTAACCCGATATGACCCGGATGCTTTGCGTTACTACTTGACCATCAACATGCCAGAGAACCATGATTCCGACTGGGACTGGAAAGAGTTCGTCGCCAAGAATAACGGAGAGCTGGTAGCTACCTGGGGTAATCTGGCAAACCGGGTGCTTACTTTCAGTTATCGACATTGGGATGGATTTGTCCCGAACGTAGACCTTGCCACGTTGCGCCCTGATGATGCAAACCTGCTGGCTTCAATCGAAGCTGGCTTTCAAACGGTGGGCGAATATCTGGAGGCAGTAAAATTGCGGGCTGCCCTGCAGGAAGCCTTCCGTTTGGCGGCGACGGTAAATCAATATCTGGATCAGATGGCACCGTGGCAGGCGATCAAGACGGACAAAAATTCAGCTGCCCTTACCATCTACACTGCACTGAAGGCAATTGACTCGCTTAAAATCATGTTTGCCCCCTTCCTGCCGTTCACTTGCGAAAAATTGAATGGGTTCTTCGGGGATGAGAGTCCATTGTTTGGCGATTCCTATACCGAAACGGAGAAGGACAACCTCGGCGATCATTTGGTCCTGAAATATCGCGCCGTTGAAAGCTCCAAGTGGAAACCGAGCCAATTAAATCCAGGTAGGAAACTCAACCTCCCCGCCCCGCTATTCAAGAAGTTGGAGGAAAGTGTGGTTGAAGAGGAAAGAGCGAGACTGGGAAAGTAACACAGATAGGAAAGCAGCAAATTTTAAAATTTGCTGCTTTCCTTCAGAATGTTATAACCTGCCGACTTTGGTCTTCTCTCCCCGCTGAAATAACAATGATCTGACCAGTTACGGTACCTCAGAATTATTATCTCCGCTAAACCGGGTGTAATCTGTGATATTCAGTGAAAATGAAATAGAAGTGGCATTAGATTCCATGCCTTCACCCAATTCCTTCCAACCAAATTGGCAATTGGTCGATTAGTGTTTTCATGATCGACTTTGTGTTTTCATGGAATAAGGAGATATTCCCATATGCCTCTCCACCCCCAGCGTTGACCAGATCGGTGACGCCGCGCAGGATAAGGCAACGAACGTTGTTCTGTTTTGCCACCCAGGCAATTGCCCCCGACTCCCAATCTGCCGCTATAGCCCCATACTTTTGCACCAGAATGGGAATGTCCTCCGGGACTATATCCCGGTCAGCTGAAATGAGCAACCCAGGCTGGACTTGGCATGGAGGGGGATTGGGCAGCCAGGAGAGGTCGAGTTCGATGGAGTAGTGGGCGAGGGCATCATCTGGGTCTGACATCTGCTCGAGAATATCATAAATGATCGTTTTTATGACCAGGATGATAGTCCCCTTCTTCACACGGCTTTCGAAACCACCACAAGTTCCCAAGTTGACTAGCAAGTGGGGTTGGAAGCGGTCAATAACATATTGTGTTGTCGCGGCAGCGGAGACCTTGCCCCAGCCACCGTGGAAATATTTTATTTGTTGAAAGTCGAACATTTCACCAAACGGCGAGGATTGTACCCGAACTGGGGTGAGGATCTCCTTGACGGCATGCCATTCAGAATTGGCTGAGATCATTATTACGATGGGCTGATCAACCATTTTCCAATTTATTATCCAGGTAATCGAGCACAAATTGCAGGGCAGCCTGCGTTGAAGACTGTTTGTTACTGCGACGGTCACCGCTCCAGACGAACTTCCGGGTCCAGTCACCTTCCGGAGCTGAGAGACCGATCCACGTTGTTCCAACTGGACTATCCGGTAACCCACCCCCGGGACCGGCAATTCCGCTAACGCTGATCCCCATGTCCGCGCCCAGTGCTGCGCGAACGCCGCGGGCCATCTCGATTACAGTCTCCCGGCTCACAGCACCATGGAGGCGCAGGGTTTTCCTCGAAACATGCAAAAGGGATATTTTGGCCTCATTCGCGTAACATATCACCCCGCCCAGGAAATAGTCGGATGATCCTGGTACGTTTGTTATATGGTCAGCAACCAAACCCCCAGTGCAGGATTCTGCGGTAGCGAGTTTCAGGCTTCGAGTGCGAAGGGTTGTGCCAATTGCCTGTTCGAGAGGGATACTCATGCGCGTATTTATACCACGGCTGAAGCGAATAGTTAAAGACCTTTCCGCCCGGTTATCAAGACCCCTTAAAAAAACCATGGGATTGTAATTCCATGAGATCTTCTGGAAGGTGTTTGTGCAGGGTGATAAAATTGGGGTGATGGACATTTCCGATCAAATCAAGGGTATTCTTGATACTCTCCCATCCAAGCCCGGCTGTTACCTGATGAAAAACGCCGAGGGGACAATCATCTATGTCGGCAAAGCGATCAGTCTGAAGAACCGGGTCCGATCGTATTTTCATGCCGATTCTGGCCATGATCATAAAACCCGCCGGCTGGTTCGAGAGATCGCCCAAATCGAATGGATTCTAGTAGGTTCGGAACTCGAGGCGCTTATCCTCGAGATGAACCTGATCAAGAAACATCGTCCCAAATACAACATCCGTTTAAAGGACGACAAGCGCTACCCGTATATAAAAATCCATTGGCAGGATCCGTTTCCAAAGGTGACCGTAACACGCTTAATGCAGGATGACGGGGCGCGTTATTTTGGACCCTACACGTCAGCGTGGGCCGTCTATCAAACCCTGGACGTACTGCGGCGGGTATTCCCGTACCTGACCTGTGACCGGGTCATCACCGGTCAGGATAAACGCGCCTGCCTTTATTACGATATCAAGCTATGTCTGGCGCCCTGCATCGGAGTTGTTAACCAGCAGCAATACCGCCAAATGATCTCTGACCTGCAGGAGTTCCTCAACGGCCACTCTGAGCCAATCATGAGGCGGGTTCAGCAGGAAATGGAAAAAGCTGCTGAGGATATGCGCTTCGAAAAGGCTGCTGCCCTTCGTGACCAGTTGAAAGCCATGCAGTCCATCGTTGAGCGCCAGAAAGTGGTTTTTGCAGCAGATTACAAGGATTCGGATGTTATTGCCATGGCTCGCGCCGACAATGAAGCGTGTGTGCAGATATTTTTCATCCGAGGTGGCAAACTAATCGGGCGTGAGTATTTCGTGCTGGAAGGGACGGAGGATGCCGCAGATAAAGAGGTGATCACCGAGTTCATTAAGCAGTTCTATACTGAGGCTGCGGTAATCCCTCAACAGGTGCTCCTGCCGCAGGAGATCGAGGAATCGCAAATCATCGGCCAATGGCTGCGTACTCGACGCGGGGGT
>JBGOZL010000154.1:0-5807 GCA_041480185.1 Anaerolineae bacterium | reverse complement strand
CCCTGGGGACGGAGGAACGCGTTGTCTTCTGCCTGGACGGGACTCTCCCCGTTGCGTTTGAAAAGGCGCTTGCGGGCACCGCCCGGGTCGAGGTTCGGGACGGGTGGGTAACCGTCCACGGAAAATGCGGGCAGCCGGTCCCGCTGGTCAGCGAGGTGGTCGGTCATCTAACAAACCTGGAAATACATTTTCGTGACCTACGCACCGAGCAGCCCACCCTGGAAGACGTCTTCCTGAACCTCACCGGCCGGGAAATCAAAGATTGAGGTGCAAGATGAAAAGCCTGATGAAAATGACCTGGATGGAAGCCAAGCTGTTTCTGCGCGAGCCAGTGGGCGCCTTTTTTACGCTGGCCTTCCCGTTGATGATGCTTTTCCTTTTCGGCAGTATTTACGGCAACGAACCCACCCCGATGTTCGGCGGCCATGGGACCATCGATATTTCCATACCGGCCTATACCGCCATGATCATCGCAACCACCGGGCTGATGGCCATTACCATCACGATGGCCACTTACCGGGAAAACGGCACCCTGCGCCGCTTGCGGACTACTCCGGTCAGCCCGCTGGTCGTCCTAGCCGCACAAGTGATCGTGGTCTTTGCCATGACCAGCCTGGGTATGCTTTTGCTGGTAGCCGCCGGGAAATTGGTCTACCACGTGCGTTTCGAGGGCAATGCGTTCAGCGTCCTGGCGGGCTTTGTCCTGAGCTGCTTGAGTTTCTTCGGACTTGGATTCATCCTGGCGGGACTGATGCCAACCGCACGCACTGCCCAGGTGGTCGGGATGGTGCTGCTGTACCCGATGTTGTTCCTCTCCGGGGCCGGCTTTCCGCGTGAGCTCCTGCCCGAAAGCATCAAAAAGATTTCCACCTTCCTGCCGCTGACTTACGTCGTCAACCTCCTGCGCGGCCTGTGGAGCGGCGAGGCTTGGAGCGAGCACATCACGAATGTGATTGTGCTGGCAGCCATTCTGGTGGTCGGCGTGCTCATCTCGGTCCGCACATTCCGCTGGGAGTGAGCGAATATATATATGAAGGACCGGCCTTTTCGGCCGATCTTTCGTTTCCCTGGAGATAGTATCCCCGTAAGGGTACCCCCTTGGAGGTATATGAGAGAAATCTTCGTTCCTCATGAACGATGTCATCCCCGGCGTTGTGGATATTATCCCTCACGCAGCACTCCCTTGGTGCGTCCAGGGAGGCTCTCAACAAAAAACTCCCTTATCAGGGAGTCTATCGGATGGGCGTGGAGAGGCTCGGATAATATCCCCTTCCGGGGACTCTCAACAAAAACTCCCCAAAATGGGGAGTCGGGATGAGCGTGGAGAGGCTCGAACTCTCAACAAACGGCTTAAAAGGCCGCTGCTCTGCCATTGAGCTACACGCCCGGTGCGGAGTGCATTCTAACACGCCCCCTTTAACCCGTCAATCATACCCCCGCAGCAGCCGGTCCAGCCCCTCCAGGTCCACTTTAGCGGTGAAATCCAGGCTCAGCGGTGTCAGCGACACCTGCCTCTTCACCCGCAGCACATATACGTCGCTGTCCTTCTCTTCGCCGGTTAAATTGGCGGCCTCCTCGTAATCCACCACCCCCCGTTCCTCCCAGGATGTCCGTTTCGGTTTGACCGGGATGAAATAACGCTGGTGCGCCAGGCGGGTTACCTGCCACCCCGTTTGCCGCGTGGCGTCGGAGGGCACGTCAACTTTAAGGAAATCCACTTCCGGAGGGAATTTATTCTCCAGCAACTTGCGGGCAAAAAATGCGGTGAAATACGCTGCCGCAGAAAAATCGATGGCGGTGGAATACGTCAGATGATGCTCCCGGCCGGTTTCCAGTGACGCCGCCAGGGCAGGGATGCCCTGCGAAGCCGCTTCCATGGCAGCTCCCACCGTTCCCGAGATGGTGATGCCGGTGGCCACGTTTTCGCCATAGTTAATGCCTGAGACCACCAGGTCAGGTTTCTGTGGCATGATCTCCAGGATGCCGTGCAGCACAGCCTGTGCCGGGGTTCCGCCCACCGCGTACACAGTCCAATCCTTGCCGCATACGTTCAGGACCTCGGGCCGGATTACGCCGTCCGAAGTCATCGGCAGGCTGCGTCCCATCCCCGACGACTGCTCGCGCGGTGCTGCAACGGTCACGAATCCCAGGTCCGACAATGCACCTGCCGCGGCCCACAGTCCCGGCGATTGGATCCCGTCATCATTGGTCAGTAAGATCTGGCACTTTTCCATGGTGTCTCCCGGTATTAAGAAAAAAAAGCGGGGGCTGCCCGCTTCGGTGGTGCCCCTTGTGCGATTCGAACGCACGGCCTTTTGGTCCGCAACCAAACGCTCTAATCCGCTGAGCTAAAGGGGCAACTCTTTAAGCGGCGAAAATTGTACCCGAGAATCAGATGAAGGTCAAGCATTCGCAACCGAAATATCAGGGTGTTCAAAAAGGTAGAGCGTTCAACGCGATCCACGAGCCCTCATAAGGCATTTCAATGCATCCCTCCGCGACCTTCACAGGGTGAATCCAGATTTTAGCAGGAGTATGGGAAAAAGGTAAATCTCTGTGATCTCCGTGTCCTCTGCGGAGAAAATTTACCAGTCTGTTTCTACGGCGAGAAGGTTTCCTCCATCGTCATCCCCCACAGCAGCCGTGGATCGGGATTCTTCAGGAGGATGTGCACCGTGTACAGGATATCTCCGCCCTGGAAAACGGGTGCCCCGCTGATCGACTCCACCACGCCGTCCATATTCACACCTGGCAGCGCATCCGCGGTCACATTGACCGCCTGACCCATGCTTACCTTGACCACATCTGTTTCGGTCAAGTCGCTGGTATCCACATACCACTGGCTGGTATCCGCAAGCGCCACCACCCAGGTCTGCGGACTGACTATCTGTGAGACTGACACATTGGTATCTTCCACCGTACCTGCGAAGGGTGCCTTCAAGTCGTAATTATCCAGTGCATTTTGCGCCGCAGCCACCTGGGTATTCAGGACATCCAGTTGAGCCAGAGCCAGCAACAATTTATCGCTGTCGGGACCGTTCTGCGTGTTCTGGTAAGCGCGTAGTGCCTCGGCTTGGGCAGTCCTTGTCGTATTCAATGTAGCATGCAGGGTATCCCGATGGTTGGTCACATCAATGACCTTCAGCACGGCGGTGTCATAATTGGTCTGCGCGGTTCGCAATTTATCCTCGTAGGTTTTCCGCGTGGCATTGGAGGCGGGCAGGCTGCTGTACTTATCGAATTCTGTGAGAGCATTTTTTAGGTCTGTTTGGCGGGAGGCAGCGTCTGCCTGGGCATTATCGATATCGGTCTGGATGGCGTTCAGATCCAGCTTGTCCCAGGCCAGTTGGGCTGCCGCATATGCTCTTTGGGCATTCATGTAAGCTTGCCAGGACTGTGCGGTACCCAGATCTGCGGTCCTCACCAGCAGGTCATAGGCTTGTTGAGCCGCCACTTGCTGCGCCTGCGCACCCGCCAGGGCTGCTTCTACCTGCTCCCTGTCGCCGAGCCGCACGAGCACCTGCCCCTGGCTCACGAGGTCACCTTTGTGCACCAGCACTTCCTCCACCCTTCCGCTTGCCAGGAAGGTCAGGTACGTGCTCTGGTTCGGCACCAGGTGCCCCGCAGTAACCACAGTCTCCACCGCTGGGATGGGTGTAGTGGTGGGAGTAATCGTTGAGGTACCGTTGCATGCCGCCAAAAGCAGGAAAAGGCACATTGCTAAAGAGAAGATCATAATAATTTTATTCATACTAAAACTCCTTTCAATACCCCGGTTTCCTAATGAGCGTGGTTTGGGGCAGCCAAATATCATAAATTTAATTAACCCAACCTTAAGACTGCGGGTTATTCGTAAGCCAATACTTCCCGGATCGTCAGCCGTGTTGCGTTGCGAGCTGGCAGGATGCTTGCCACCGCTGAAAGTGCCAGCACCACCAGCAGCCAGATTAAGAAACCAGTAAATGTGAAATGGACTGCGATTTGGGAATGAAAAATCGCCGAGCTGATAATGGACGATAGCAAATAGGTGATTGGGAATGAAAGCAACGCACCCAGCAGCCAGGAAATGCCGCCGATCACCAGGCCTTCCACGATGACCGTGCGCATGATCTCCCTGTCCACTGCCCCGATGGAACGCATCACGCCAATCTCGCGAGTTCGTTCCAGGACGTTCATACCCATCGTCCCGGTCAAGCCGATGCTTCCCACCAGCGCAGTCAACAGTGCCATAATCAGCAGGAATGTGACCAGGATGTCGAGGCTGTCTGAGGCTGTTTTCAAAGTGGATACACCGGTACGTGCCTGGTTGACGTGGTATCCCTGGGCGCGGAAATATGCGTCGATCCTGTCCGCCATCATTTGCTGGTACGCCGGGTCATGCTGCTCGGTAACAATTCGGTAGGAGAAAGCCTGGTTGTTGATGTGGGTCAGGTCCGAAATATATTCGTAAGTGCTGTAGGCGATCGTCCCCTGCTGGTTGACGAACTGGAAGATGCCAACCACCAGCCAGTCTGCTTCTTTGCCGTTGACCTTCAATCGCAGCATCCCTCCCGGCTTCAGGTCCGGGAATTTCGATAGGATTCCTTCGCTTACCGTGATCGCCTGGATATCGCCCGGCTGGAGCCAGCGCCCGGCCAGCAGAACTGGCGCGATCAACTTACTGCTCACTGGTGGAGCCAGGATGGTGAGATTGTCAGCGGTGCTGCCGTCAGGGTAAAGTGCTTCTGCGCTTGAATAAGCCCAGCCTTCCACCGAAACAACCCCGGGTACCTGCATGGTTGCCAGCTCTACTTTATTCAGGCGGTACAGCTGGTTAAAATCCAGTTGCACGTCCGCCAGGAAATAATGCCCGATCTGTCCAATGTAATCGTGGAGCGTCACTCGCACGTTGAACACCGCCACAAAAATCGCCCCACCCATCGTCAGCGTGAAGAGCGTCAGTACAAGGCGGCCTTTGCGCCGGAACGTGTTTCGCAGGGAGATCAATAGGGGACGTGGGATGTGGATCCCGCGCCGGGCGAGCAGGTGGCTGAACCCGAGCTGCAGCTGATCGATGAGGGATTCCCGGTGCACACTCATCGGGTCCTGTTTCTTTTCATTTCCTGCAGTCTCCCCGCTGAGGGCGCGCAGAACTGTTATGTGCGAGCCGTTCAACACCGGTAATAGTCCGGCCAGCAGCGGCACTGCCAGACCTACCACGATCTGGACAATAAATGCCAGCGGTACGATCCGGTAACCCAGCAGGCTGAAATTAATTTTACTGGCGATAAAGGCTGAGAGGGAGTAGGCGCCCTGTCCACCCAGCGGGACGGCGATCAGCAAGGCGATCACTCCGAAAGCGAGGATCAATACGATGTACATCTCAAATACCTGGTTGCGACGGGCGCCCACCAGCTTCATCACACCTATGTGGCGCATGTGCTGGTTCAGCAGGGCGCTGAGGGTATTGGCGATCAGCGAACTGCTTAAAAACAGGATCAGGATGCCTAGTGCCAGCAGGATCCCCAGCACCGCCTGCACGGTGGATGCCATTGGGTGTTCATTTGTTTTGGAGGAACGGGTGCGCAGAACGGTCACTCCGTTCTTTGTGACTTTATCACTGACGGTGGTAGCCATCTGGCGCAAGGTTTGATCGTCGTTTTGACCCGTGGTCAGCGTGACATATAGCCGGTTGAACGTATCTGGCTGGTGCAAATACGAGAGCGTGCTGGTGGTGATGTACGCGAAGGGTTGTGCAAGGAAATCCCCGGCCCCCGTGCTTGGGTCCGATACGATCCCTGCGACTTTCATGGATTTGATGGATCCAT
>JBGOZL010000153.1:0-5809 GCA_041480185.1 Anaerolineae bacterium | reverse complement strand
AACAGATCTTGAGGGGCAACATAAATTTCCTTAAAATACCAGACAGTTCCGTCGTAACTATGGTATTCCGGGAAGACTTCGTTCCAGCAAGATGGTACGTGAATATCTAGGCAGCCTTCTGGCTGTTTTACCGGCCAGCCCAGTTCAGTACCTTGATTATCCTCATCAAATTTGATTTTCCACCAGCCATTAAGATCAATGCGTTTGAGCATAAGATCACTTCCTACTTAAAAAGGCTGAAAGCTCTTCGATCTTACAGGGTAATGCGCAAAAATGTGAGCCCGTATTGCTGTAATTCCCTGTGTTTTGATCCTTCAAAGTTCACGTATTTATGTAAGAAGCAGTAGTTATGTGGTGTGAGGACCCGATACTACCCAAAAATCACCGTATTAAAGCTCGCTGAGCCGCTCAGAAGTCAGGAAGATTGGCCAACATAAGAGCGAATTGAGGCCTGGCCTTAAAACTCAGGCCCACCGACGGTTACGAGCGCTTCAGCCACTTGCCCATAGGGTCGGCCATCCGCGAAGAGTTCAACTACAAACGGTTGGCGACGGCAGTGGCCTGCCGGTATTATTTGCAATCCGCAACTAACCTCGGCACGTGCCGCTGCTTGGAGCGAAGCTGCGCTCCCCACCCAGCCTTGTGGACCGACGAGTTGTACGTCTAGTATTGCTTCTCGCGGCAATGGGTTGCGAACCGTCACTTGAACCTGAACAGGCCCCACTTCCAGCAGGTGGAGGCGATATGGCCAAATCCATCCACCCCAACTATCAAGATTGAAGTGAAATTCATCGTCTCCGAGCATCATTGCGCGCCGATGTGAACTTTCGTAATGATCCGCCCATGAATCGAGTAAGTTAAAAAAGGCACCATCGGTATACAAGGCTTCCTGATGCCCTGTAAGCAGGATATCAGGTCGCCACTGCCGCAAGTGCGCTGCGCTTTTTGCGTAACCATCAAGCAACGCACCATTTCGATAAACATGATTCTGCTGAACAGCATCGTTTACCCAATCACTTTTACCTTTTTGGAAGAAGTACTGATCACCGGTGTGGGTAAATCGTTTTCCATCAGCCTCGAAATCAATTGCCACCTCAAAACGCGTATGCCCGTTCATCGTAGCAAAGCGAAAAGTGTATTCCTCCCATTGTACGGATTGATCCACTGGCAAACGCCGATCAATGCGAATCGGTTGTGGCCAGTTGCAAGGAAAGCAGTGGGCTTCAGGATGAGCTACTAGGTCGGCGAATGTTTCAACAACCCAGCATTGAGTATTATAAATGCGCTGCAGGAGCGGCACCCCACAAACATGGTCATCATGGTAGTGACTGAGCAGCACCACATCCACCCGGTTGATCCCAAATTGTCGCCTTAGTCCATCCAGACTGTGCAGTAGGGCGCGACGGTGATAAGGTTTTGCAGCCGAGGGTGCGGTGAGCATGGAACCAATGATGTTGTAACCATAGTCAATCACCAGCGCCTTGCCTGACTCGCTGATGATGAACCAGCTATAGCTAAAGCATTCGGTTGACATCCATACATGCTTCGTCACCTCATGGAGCGAGGCGCTTTCAAGAAGGTTAAGAGTGGCCATTTCCTCTGGCCGCCCCAAACATAACGAACGTAGCGAGGCCTGTAATTGTTCCAATGCCATGTCACAGCCGCGCAATATTGGCATACCGAGGCTGGGTAATAATGCGGAAGGTCCCAATTTTCGTAGGTCTTTCGCTGCGCTGTAGGCATTTACCACACCCTTTAAGTCATTGTAATTGTATTGAAGCGGCGCAATCCGGGCCATTCTTCCGGGGGAATGAATCGCCTCTCCGCAAAATACAACCGGACCTAAACCCGACCGCATGAGTGCTAACCCCACCTGCGTTATCGTAACGCCAGGCAGAGGGAGCACTGAGATGTCGAGTCCAGCCAATTTGAGCTGGTCATAATCGCGCAGGACACCTGTGACCGGGATTGGATCAATAGGCGCGAAGAGATCTCTGTAGTTCTCATAGATGAGATAAGTATCGCATTGCCGGAAATGCTGCTCTGGGTCGGTGAATATTTCACGCTCACCCTCCGGCACATATATTGGAATTCCTGCACGCGCTGCTTTTATTGCGCCCGCGCTGTGATCTCGGAAGAAATGGGTACAAGCCAGAGCGACTGGTTTTTTAGGCAACTCGTGGAGATGATCGAGCCATTGTCCGGTACCAGCGTTAACAACCAGCATCCCCTCTGATCCGACAACAGCATAGACATTGCAGCTATCCTCCCATACCAGTACATCGGGTAAAACAAATTTCCATGGCATAAACTGCTCCTTGTGCAATCCTAAACCAAATGGTTTTAATTCCCTAATGGGCGGAACTCCTCCATGGCTTACGCCTCCACGAACGGAAGATTACTCAGTTGAAGTTTTCCTTTCCAGACAAACCATCCACAGGTAAGATTCCGCAGGTGATAAGTGAGTCGAATATGAGCATAGTCGCGTCGAGAGTCCTTTCAATCTCTTTCTGAATTCCAGCAGTCATTTCGACGGGTTGAATCAGCCGTATGAAGCCCGGCTAATCATCCAAAAGCGACTGGTAAGTTTTCGGGGAAATAAGTTCGCAGGAGACCCTCCGGTGCGTACAACATGTGGCGGTCCCATAGATACGCCACTCCTTCCCCGGTTCTTCTCAATGTGATATAGGCATTCCTTAAACTTGAATTGGGTGAGAGGAATTCTGCCTATTATTAAATGGTATTTAGTTAGGAGAGATTTGCTCACGAAGATGCCAACCAATATCTTGATTAAGATTGCTATGCGCATAATGTATTCACTATAGCGCAGTTGCCATATTTTCTAGCGCAAAGCACCTACATTCGCTTAGTCAGCACTGCGTTACTCCGGTCTCTCAGTTGATAAAAACCTGTTTTTTTCGAGAATCCTCTCCGATCAACCATTTTTTCAAACCGTCCGGTTACTGCAACCATTTCAGCTCACCCTGGCCAAGGCGGGGATGTTATGCTTCGATCTGCAACTTGCTTCGAATGAACTGGCAGGCATTGCGGGCTTCGGCATCTATGTCATAACCAACACCAAGATTGCGGAACACCTTAATATTGCTCCCCACTTCCCCACCAGGCAGCACAAAGGGTTCCATGACTACAGCGCCCTGGTAATTCATTTTTTTCAGGGCTAAAGCCAGTTCATCCCATGGGATGTGTCCACGACCGCATCCCGGCGGAGTCCGATTGTTTTCGCCAACATGGACGTGTCCCAAGTATTTCCCTGCTTTGGAAATTGCGCAGTCAATCGAATCCTCCTCAATGTTCATGTGAAACGTATCTAACAGAATCTTCAAATTTGGGCTGCCAACGGCCTGCACATATGTCAGAGCTTCGTCACAGGTATTAAGTAGATACTGCTCATAACGGTTTACCACCTCAACATTGAACAGCACATGATTGTCCTCGGCGGCTTTAACTGCTTCCTTCATACTGGTAATGCTTCGCTCTAGATAAGGACGCTTGTCCGTTTCGCCTGCAGGCATGGTCGCAGGCCAAGCACCATAAATAATGCCCGATAATATTCCACCGCCCATTTCGCCTATCGCTTTGGCCTGCTTTTTTAGGAACTCAAGGCCTCTTTTCCGAACCGTTTTATCTACCGAAGCAATGTCGTGCCCATGGCCTAGACCAATGCAGTATGTCAGGGTGATGTTCCTTGAATCCGCATGGTCCTTGAGCTTTTTACGATCATCCGGACTCATGTCTGCAATAACCCCAGCGTGGGTTTCCAATATATCAAAGCCCAGGTCGGCTACTTTATCAACATAGGGGTTAAAATCTGCGCTCCATTTATGGGTCCAATAAGCGTAGTAAATTCCGATTTTATTCATATCGAATCTCCCTGTTCTAATTGCACTCGCTCTCCTGCTACACGTATCCTAGAATATGGAGGGCCTCCGTCTTGGGTTTTGCTTTGCAGCAGTGTAAAGAATCCGTAAACGGCTACAAGAAAGACAAACGGAAAAGTATGCCAGGACCGGAGAATTTATTCCATCCGCTATTCCTTCACACTTCCCAGTGTCAGACCCGAGATAAAGGTTCGCTGGGCCGCCCAGAAGGTTATAAAGATCGGCAGTATAAAGATAACCGTTGCCGCAAGGACAAGATGCCATGATGTTGCGTGGTGAGATTGATAGTCCTGAATTCCAATTGAAAGTGTGTATAGGGAGGAATCATTTAAGTAAAGCAGAGGGCGGACAAAATCTGACCACATGAAAGTGAAATTTAATACTGCGACGGTAGCAATTGCGGCGCCCGAAAGAGGAATGACCACATATCTCATCACCTGGAAGTCATTGGCGCCGTCCACCCGGGCGGCGTCTAAGAGCTCGCTGGGTAAACGGATGAAGAACTGCCGCAGAAGGAATATGCTAAATGCGTCTCCAAAAAATGAAGGAGCAATAAGAGGCAAAAAGGTCCCTGTCCAACCCAGCTTGGCAAAAATCAGGTAGGTTGGGATCATAATCGCCGGGTAGGGCAGGAACATGGTCGCCAGGAGAATGCCCAGCAAGATGCCTTTTCCTCGAAATTTCAGGCGTGATAAGGCATAAGCCGGCGTAATACTGCTCAAAACAACGCCGATGGTTGAACAAACACTGATAATGATGGTGTTTTTCAAATAGACAAAAAACGGAATTGTTGTAACTGCTTGAATGTAATTGTCAATAGTTGCTGGATTCGGTATCCACTTAGGCGGCTGCAGAAAGATTTGATTAGGTGGCTTAAAAGAACTCAAAACCAGCCAAATAAGTGGAGCCGCAAAGGTAAATGAAATCAAGATCACAAGTATTCTGCTGCTCAAGTTTACGCGCTTTCCCATGAAAACCTCCTCAACAGCATTGTAATGAGAACAGCTGAAATGAGGAACAGCATCCAGGCCATCGCCGAAGCACTGCCCATCACCAGGCTTTTAAAAGCTTTCACATATAGATACATGCCGTAAAAGAGCATGGAGCCTTCCGGTGCCCCGTTCATCGTCGGGCCTAACGTCCCTGGTGAGGAGATGACATATGCCTGGGTGAAGTACTGCAGACCCCCTAGAAGGCCGATAATGAGGTTGAACATTGTTACAGGTTTGAGCATCGGTATGGTGATGAACCAAAGGAGCTGCAGAGGAGAGGCTCCATCCAATTGAGCCGCCTCGTAAAGAGTATTGGGAATATCTTGCAACCCTGCTAAGTAGATCATAATGGAATAGCCGGAGCACCATATCATCAGTAAGATCAGACCCGGCTTACTCCAGTTGGGGTCATAGAACCAATTTGGGCCTCGGATGCCCACCAAGTGCAGGATGTTATTTAAAATCCCATACTGTGGATTGAGCACCCAAGCCCAAGTCACAGCAGCAGCTACAGGCGGGATGGCTGATGGCAGATAGAAGAGGGCGCGTAAAACCCCTATCCCCTTGAAGGTCTGATTGAGTAAGATTGCGATCAGGATCGCGAAACCCAGACTCAACGGCACTCCAATAAAAGTCAAGAAAGACGTATTCAACAAAGACTTCCAGAACAGGTTGTCATTGAAGAGCTTGCTGAAATTTGACAGGCCTACCCAGTGCGGAGGACTGAAAAAGTTATACTTGGTAAAGCTGTAATACAGTGTGGCTAGAATAGGGAAAAGGCTAAATACTACCAACCCGATCAGCCATGGAGATAGGAATAACCAGGGAAGAAAGTTTTTTTTGCGCTTCATAATCGATTCCTTTATTGCTTTTTGAAAATTGTACATAACTCAAACTTGCGGGAAACCATGGGGGTTT
>JBGOZL010000152.1:0-5814 GCA_041480185.1 Anaerolineae bacterium | reverse complement strand
CGCTTCCCTGCACACTTTCCCATCCGGGAGGGAACAGAGTCGATTGTTCCGGGGGACCTCAAGCAATGCTATACCCTTGAGCCGGGATCCCAGGGGTTTTCCGCCTTGAGGAAGGGTAAAACAAGTACGATTTTGTTTAAAAGGTTTGCTTTAAACCCGTAGAAACGCTACATATTCCCCCCGAGGGGATGTCTTCCCGGAAATCTGACCAGGAAGGAGGTGTTGAGCATAAAAAAGATTAAAGTATTAATCGCCGACGACCACGTCATGGTCCGACAGGGATTCATGGTATTGCTCAACGCCCAACCCGACATCGAGGTCATCGGGGAGGCTGCGGATGGCAATGAAATGGTCGAGCTGACCGAAACCCTGCACCCGGACGTGGTCCTGGCCGATATCAGTATGCCGAATTTGAACGGCATCGAAGCCACCAAACTGATCCACCAACGCAATCCAGAGATGCCGGTGGTGATGATCACGGTCCATACCTCCTCCTCGTACGTCGTCCGAGCCCTTAGGAGCGGCGCCCGTGGATACGTAGTCAAGAATGATGATTTCCAGCATGTCATCCAGGCCATCAAGGCGGTCATCCTGGGACAGCGCTATTTGAGCACCCAGGTTTCCGAGCAGATCATCGATGCGGTCGTCACCGGTACCAGTCAGGAATTCAACATGGATGAGCGCATTTCCATCCGGGAACGGGAGATCCTGCAGCTGATCGCCGAAGGCAATTCCAACTCGCAGATCGCCAAGAAACTGGTTATCAGCGCCCGTACAGTGGAAACGCACCGCACAAATATCATGCGGAAACTGGAACTCGCCTCGCAGATCGATATTCTCCGCTATGCGATCCAGCACGGTCTCGCCCAGCTGGAATAACAAACCATCGGCACGATCGCAATTATTTATCTTCTCCCATTTTTTCAGATGATTGGTCGACCGTCGGGATACAAGCTGGCGGGATTAAACCCCAGGACATTGAAATGTGCCTGGCTTTTTTTTCCTGGCAGGTATGCGAGAGTTTTTGGTGAAGATTCCCTTGCGCCGAATTTTAAGTATATATCGTACAATATCTCCATAACGAGGTTTTTTTCAACAATCATATGGGAGAGCTATAGCCTGATTCCAATAACCTCCGTATGATCTTGTCTGCTGTTCAACGGAGAGATTGAGTTCTGCCATGCACATCCTGCTCATCCACCAGGCCTTTGCCGCACTTGACGAACCCGGCGGGACCCGCCATCACGAATTTGGACGGGCTCTGGTTGCGCACGGGCACCGTGTGACGGTCATCGCCAGTCGGGTGAGCTATCTAACGGGGGCTCCCCTTTCCGGTCACTCCGGTTCCCAGGCAGCGGGGAATAAATCTGAGCATGGGGGGGTTACGGTGATCCGTGCAGCCTCCGCAACGACCCTGCATAAATCCTTCGCCCGGCGTGTCTTCGCTTTTATCTCGTTCATGACAGCCTCTTTTTTCATTGGGCTGAGTGTTAAAAATGTGGATGTGGTCTGGGGAACATCGCCTCCCATCTTCCAGGGCATTACCGCCTGGCTATTGGCGCGGCTTAAGCGGGTCCCATTCTTATTCGAAGTGCGTGACCTGTGGCCCCAGTTTGCGATCGCGGTGGGCGTGCTGAAGAACCCCATCCTAATCAAATTATCTTTGTGGCTCGAGCATTTCCTGTACCGGCGTGCTGACGTGGTGATGGTAAACAGCCCCGGCTACGTGCGCCGCGTAATGGAACGCGGCGCTCGCCGGGTCGAACTCGTCCCCAACGGCGCCGACCCGGATATGTTCGACCCTGCCGAAGATGGGTCCGTTTTTAGAAGCCGGCACAACCTCGTCGATAAATTTGTCGTGATGTATGCTGGCGCGCACGGCCTGTCGAATGATCTGAATGTTGTCTTGGAATCCGCCCTGATCCTGTCAAAAACCTCCCCCGGGGTCATGCTGGTACTGCTCGGGGATGGCAAGGAAAAACCTGCCCTTCAAAAACAGGCTGCTGGGATGGGTTTGCCCAACGTCCTGTTCCTGCCGCCCATCCCAAAGATGGAGATGCCCGCAGCCCTGGCGGGGGCGGATGCCTGCCTGGCTATCTTAAAGCCGATCGAAGAATATAAGACCACCTACCCTAACAAGGTCTTCGATTACATGGCGGCAGGCCGGCCCATTGCGCTTGCAATCGACGGGGTCATCCACACCGTTGTGGAAAGGGCCGGGTGCGGGGTTTTCGCCCAGCCCGGTGACCCGGCTGCACTTGCCGAGGCTGTCAAAAAGCTGGCAGCAGATCCGGTCCAGAGTCGGAGTATGGGACTGGCGGGTCGCAAATACCTGGAAGAAAATTTCAGCAGGACTATCATAGCCGAAAAAATATTGGATATCCTGAACAGTTTGCCTCACTAGGAGAAGATATGCCAGCCATTGCCTTCAATCGCTTTTATCGCTATGCTGCCTTCGTCCGCCTTTTAAAAACCCTTGTTGATGAACACCCAAACCTGCTACGAATGGAAAGTATTGGCAAGAGCCATGAGGGGCGGGATGTCTGGCTGGTGACTGCCACTAACTTTGATAGCGGCCCGGATGTGGAGAAGCCTGCCCTGTGGGTTGACGGCAATCTGCACGCCTCCGAAGTGGCAGGTTCAATGGCTGCCCTGTATTTCATCAACACCCTGGTCACCCGCTATGGGAAGGATGCCGAGGTGACCGCCGCACTGGATACACGCGCTTTTTACATCGTCCCGCGCGTCAACCCCGATGGAGCTGAATGGGCACTGGCTGATAAGCCGCGCATAATCCGTTCTAGCACGCGGCCTTACCCATACGATGAAGAGCCGGTGGAAGGACTGCTCCAGGAGGATATCGACGGTGATGGGCGCATCCTGACCATGCGTATCCCCGATCCGAACGGTGCGTGGAAAACCCATCCCGACGACCTGCACCTGATGATCCGCCGTGACCCGGTCGAATCGGGCCGGACCTATTATCGTCTGCTGCCCGAGGGCCTGCTGCGCAACTTCGACGGGGTCACCATCCAGCCCCAGGGCGCCAAGGAAGGTCTCGACCTGAACCGAAACTTCCCGGTGGCGTGGAAACAGGAGAACGAGCAGCACGGGGCAGGTCCGTACCCGGTCAGCGAACCAGAGTCGCGCAACATTGTGGACTTCATTGTCCGACACCCCAACCTAACCGGCGTGATCACCTTCCACACCTACAGCGGCCTGCTCCTGCGCCCATACGATGACCGCTCCGACGACGAGTTCCCTCCTGAAGACCTGTGGACCTACAAGAAGATCGGCGAACAGGGTACCAAAATGACCGGTTATCCGAACGTCTCCTGCTATCACGATTTCCGCTATCATCCCAAGCACGTGACCACCGGCGCCTTCGACACCTGGATGTATGACCATCTCGGGATCTTCTCCTGGACGGTTGAACTCTGGAGCCCCATGCGCCAGGCAGGGATCAAAGATTACAAGTATATCGAATGGTTCCGCGACCACCCGCTCGAAGACGATATCAAAATGATGAAATGGAACATTGAAGTGCTGGACGGAAAAGGCTACGTGGATTGGTACGCTTTCGAACACCCCCAGCTGGGCAAAGTGGAATTGGGCGGCTGGGACTCGATGAATTATTTTTTCAACCCGCCGCTGAAATTTCTCGAAAAGGAAATCAAGGTTTTCCCCGATTGGATCATCTGGCACGCCCTGATCTCGCCGAAACTGACGCTGCGCTCGGCGGAAGTCAAAACCATAGGCAAAGGTACCTACCGCTTACGAATGGTGGTGGAGAACACCGGCTGGCTGCCCACCTACGTCACCAAGAAAGCCGTGGAAAAAAAGGTCTCACGGGGGGTCATCTGTGAGATCGAACTTCCTGAGGGGGCCAGCCTGCAGTCGGGCAAGTCCCGCCAGGAGCTGGCCCATTTGGAAGGACGCGCCTATAAAGCAGCTTTTCCCGAAGGATGGGAAGGAGGAACCGACGACCGGCTAAAGGTCGAATGGGTGGTGCGCGCTTCCCAGGGTGGCACGGTCAAACTGACGGCGCGCCATGAGCGTGCCGGGGTGGTGCGAGCAGAACTTGAATTGAAGTAATAGGCCTGCCCTGCGATATTTTTTCCAACATCAAAGGATCGATCCTGCAAGGGCGACCCACTGTGAGGTTAACCCTGCATCGATCGCTTGAAATTGCTCCCCTTCAGTCTCCAGTTTTCTTCCGGGGGAGTATTTTTTGTTTTCAAAGTTTAGTCCCAGCGACCAGGGATTGCAAACTCTCCATGAACTTGCTATACTATTTTATGTTTTTGGTAATAATTCAAATTGGAGGCGATAAAAATGAGCGATCGATATTTAAATAGTTTGTTGGGTGAAAATGAGCAGGTACTGTTTGTGACGCACCAGCACTGGCTGGTGCTGGCTGGTGAAATCCTGCTCGAGACCCTGCTGACAGTGGCGCTGATAGTTGTGGTCACCTTGATGTATTTCTTATGGGTGATAAACCCTCTGGTGCTGCTCGGTTACCTGCTTCTGATCTTCCCACTGATCAGCCTGTTGCGAGATGTCCTGATCTGGTCGAACCGCAAGTACGTGGTGACCAACCGGCGTGTGATGCAACTGGCGGGAGTGTTCAACAAGAACGTCACCGACTCCTCGCTGGACAAGGTCAATGATGTGAAATTAACCCAGTCTTTCCTGGGACGGTTACTGGGTTATGGCAATATCGAAATCCTGACCGCCAGCGAGTTGGGCGTAAATATGTTCATGCACATCGGAAATCCGATCCAATACAAGGCTGCCATGATTAACGCCAAGGAAAAGCTTGAGCGGGCTCCGGTTGCGGTCGCACCGAGTCGACCGACTCCCACCCTGGCGGATTTGCTGACTCAACTGGACACGCTGCGCCAGCACGGCGTCCTGACTGAGGAGGAGTTCCAGGCCAAGAAGGCGGATTTGCTGAAAAAGATGTAGAGTCCATCGCCCGGCAGCCTGGAAACTATCGAAAATCATATAAATTTTTTATGGATATTTGGAGAATACGATCTAAATAAAACGCGACATATATGGGAGCTATTAATGAGAAAAGTGATCGTGTTCAATCGAGTATCGATTGATGGTTATTTTGCCGGTCCAAACGGAGAAATTGACTGGTTTGTACATGATCCCGAAGTGGACAAGGCAGCCCACGCCCTGATGCACCCGGATACGGTTTTATTTGGCAGGGTAACCTACCGGATGTTTGAAGGGTATTGGCCTGGGGTGTCCAAAGATCCCAATGCAACCAAAGAGGAGCGGGCTGTGTCGGACGAATTAAACCAGATGACTAAGGTGGTTTTTTCAAAAACCTTAAAAGAAGTTCCCTGGGAAAATTCCAGGTTGATTAAGAGCGATGTCCCGGGGGAAGTGCTAAAGTTAAAACAGGGGAATGGTCCCGACATGATCATCTTCGGCAGTGGCACAATTGTTGAACAGCTTGCCCAGGAAAGATTAATTGACGAGTATATGATCGTGGTGACTCACGTCATCCTGGGGGCGGGAAAACCGCTGTTCAGCAGCCTCGATAGGATCAACCTTAAACTTTTGGAGGCAAGAGCCTTCCCCTCTGAAAATATTCTTCTTCACTATGGAATGGGGGGCGACTGAAATTTTCACGATGATCCAGGACAGGTTGACAGGAAGGCGGATCAAGTTAATTGAAAGGAGACCAGCATGAACATGAAAGAACATATCCAGGCAGCGTTGAGAGAGCAATTTAAACGTTGGGAGGAACTGCTTGCGGGCATGAGCGAAAAGCAGATCACCACGCCACATCTGCCT
>JBGOZL010000151.1:0-5830 GCA_041480185.1 Anaerolineae bacterium | reverse complement strand
CCCCCATGAAACGCTGGGGCGATGATCGCATAAATCGTGCAAATGCGCTCATCCAGCAAACGGACCCGCAGGCACTCGTCAATGGATTCGAGCATATCCACTGCCACGGTGAGCACAGTTGGCGAAAACCTATCTCCGATCACTCTTTTTTGGTATGGCAGTTTTCTGAGACTTTATCATGCGCCGATATGGTGGCAACTTAATCCAGTAGACATCCCTCAGCATTCTATTCCACAGGGCCGGGTAATTTTTTGCAAAACTATCCGGGTCTAGCGGTGAAGTAATCACAGTTGGTAGTTTAGCAATGTATCGCTGATTCAGAATTTGATATAACTTATCTTCAGCCCAAGCCGAGTTAGCGCCACTTCCTTTCAAATCGTCCAGAATCAACAGATGAGCTGTGCTTATTTCATAAAAACGCCGGTCAAAAGTAACATCAGAATTTCGACTAAATGTTGTTTTCAGATAGTCCAATAAGCTATTGACTTCCGTCATGATTGCCTGACCTCCAAGAGCAATACGATGGTTTCCGATGGCCGCTGCCAAATGCGTTTTTCCGCAAAAAGATTGACCCACAAGAACAAACCATCCTTCAGGCTTTTCGGAAAATTTTATTGCAGCGTTAACTGTCTTTCTTAATTCAGCAATATGTTCGGCCGTCACTCTCTCTCTTACGATTTCCTTTTCTTTAACCGGGTTCCCAAATTTGTCTTGCTTTTCAACAGTCACTACAGTTTTTTCTTCTTTCCCTATTTCATCCTCTCTGGTATCAAAATTCAAGAAGGTCATTTCGCGAATAGCAGGCAAAGACAACATAGAAATACCCGGGTTACTGGTCTCGGTCGGTCGTCGGTAATCCAAAGTGGTAATCCGAATATGTTTTACAAAAAGGTCATCTTGTAACCGAGATCGAATTCGGCTTTCTATTTCATCCAATATCAAATTTGTAGTAATTACAGTAGGCAGGTGATTGGTATAACGATAATTAATAATCTGGAACAGTTTTTCCTGTGCCCAAGGCGTCGCGTTCTGTGTTCCGAAGTCGTCCAAAACCAACAAGGATACATTTCTAACATCTTCAAATCTGGTCTCAAAAGTTGTTACGGGATCATTGAAAGCGAATCGGAGAGAATCGAGTAAATCGGGAACAGTGATAAAAAGTGTGGGGATACCTCTACTGACTGTATCATTTGCAATTGCAGCAGCGAGATGAGTCTTGCCACAACCATAACCGCCCTCTAATAAAAGCCACATCAGATTTTTTTTGATACTATCAGGTTTCTCCTCCTCAACAACAAAAGCCGCACTATTACCGGCATACCAGGATTGCAAATTCTCTGCGAATTGTTCAGAACCTGTCAACGCTTCTTGCAAACTATCTACTTCCTGAGGAGTAATATACTTTGCCTTGGGATTTCCCCTTGGATTAAAGTTGCCGAAACTTAAATGGCTTAAACGGTTGAGATTACTCAATTCATACAACCTTTGACTCGCATTTTGAGCAATCTCATGGCTTCGACAGATACACGGTTCTAAACGTCCAAACTTCTCATGACCCTGAGGAACATCCAAACGTAAAAAACCAATACCGCCGCAATAAGGGCAATTTGGATCGCCCATCGTTTGCTTTGGTAAATTAGTCTCGCTTGAGATATTCTTCGAACTCGCTTTTTTGGTGTCGGTCGCTGCTCGTGTCAGTGCCTTGTCGATCTTTTCTTTCATCTTTGCCTTCGTCTTTCCAACGTTTCAGGATAGCTTCTACGTAACGCCAATTGCGCTTGTTGCGAGTCACTGCAATCGTGATCGCCTCTTCTATCCACACTCCTGGGTAGGTCTGCTCGGCGTCTTTCAGGGCGTCGGCGAGCAGCGGAGTCAGCGGGCCGATGTTCTCTTCGTAGAGTTTGAAAATGTTCGGGCGTTCCGGTGGCGGGTTGGACTGCGCAGCCCCTTTGGGTACATCCCGTTGGCTTTTTCCGAACGCTTCGGCGGCAGCCCGTCCACGCGGGGAATTCAGGAAGTAGAGCGCCGTCGCATTCTTCTCAACCTGCAACAGGCTGCCGCGCTGCGCGGCTTTTTCCAGAGCCGGACCGGGGTCGGGGGCAACCTCGGTAAAATCCTCCACCCGCAAAAAGCGGAGGCGGCCTTCCATGTGCTCGAAGCGCCACAGGGCGTAGAGCGTGACCTTTAACTCGTCCGCGTCGGCGATCTCATTCAGCATTTTCCGGAAGAACGAGTCGGGGATTTGGGTGAAGGTTTCTTTATCAGTAAAACCGGTGAATTTTTTCATATTGCCTGAATGAGTGGACACCATCCGACCCTACACTTGAGACAAATCAACGCTGCGCGTTGCCGCGTCCACAAACTTGGCCAGGTGGCTCAAGAAAACCAGTTCCACGCTGCCGGTGGGACCATTGCGGTGCTTGGAAACAATGATCTCGGCCACGTTCTGTTTGACAGTGTCCTTCTCGTACTGGTCAGGCCGGTAGATGAACATGACGATATCAGCGTCCTGCTCGATGGAGCCTGATTCCCTTAGGTCGGATAGAACCGGTTTTTTATCGGTGCGCTGTTCGACGGCGCGGCTCAACTGCGCGGCTGCCAGCACCGGGACGTTCAGTTCGCGCGCCAGCACTTTCAGGTTGCGCGAGATGTACGAGACTTCCTGGACGCGGTTCTCGGTGCGCGTGTCACCGCTCATTAACTGGATGTAGTCAACGATGATCAAGTCCAGGCCGTATTCCATGTGCAGGCGCCGACATTTGGTTCGCAAAGCCAGCGGGGTAATGGCAGGCGTATCGTCCAGGTAGATTTGTGTGTCACCCAGAACTTCTATGGAATGGACGAATAATGCCATTTCGTTTTCATCAAGTTTACCTGTCCGTAAGTGCTGCGAGTCGATCCCGGTCTGTTGGGAGATTAAACGCAGGGCAACCTGTTCGCTCGACATTTCGAGCGAGAAGACTGCCACGTGCTTCTTGTGCAGCAAGGCGGCGTTCTTCGCCACCGACAACAGGAAGCCGGTTTTTCCCTGGCCCGGGCGGCCGGCAATAACTAATAAGTCGGAAGGCTGCAAACCCATTAGTTTGCGGTCGAGGTCTATAAAACCGGTCGGAACCCCAAAAATGTCACCGGGGCGCTTGGCAAGTTCGTCGATCCGGTCGTACGTTTCGCTCATCACCTGGCGGATGGGCTTCACGTCGTGGCGCAGCCGTCGCTCGCTGACGTTGAAGATCGCCTTCTCTGATTCCTCGATGATGTTCTCGACAGAATCCCGCTCGTTGTATGCCAGGGTGGCGATCTGGTTGGCGGCGGTCAACATACGCCGGCGGATGGCGTCCGCTTCGACCATTCTTCCGTAAGCCTCGGCATGCAGAGAAGTCGGAACCTGATTAAGAAGGGCGGTTAGAAAAGCCGGACCGCCAATCTCGGCCAGCTGCCCGGCGCTCTCCAGTTCCTCTGAAACGGTCAGAAAATCCAGCGGTATGCGTTTTTCGTGCAGGCGGGTGAAGGCTTCCCAGATCCAGCGGTGCCGGACGATATAAAAATCCTCCGCCTGGAGAAACTGGGCCAGGTCGTAATAGGCTTCAGGATTAATGAGCACAGCCCCCACAACGGCTTCTTCGGCTTCACGGTTGTGGGGGGTCACAGGAGCAGGCGGGGTGGAGCTCCCTTCGAGTTGCTCAGGGCGGTGCTCTTCCACGGGCTCTGGGCGCTGTCCTTCGGCGGGGCTCAGGGCAGGCTCTTCTGGAGCAGGCAAATCAGCCATTGATTATTCCAGTTCGGGCGGTCAGATTTCCCCCTTGAGGGGACGTTTGCCCTATGATTTGGGTTTCTCTTCGTCGCCTTTATCAGGTCCAAGTTTTTTTAGGAAATCTTCAAAAACATCCAGGCGTTTTTCGTCTTCCGGTCCCGCTTCGGCGCCGGGGGCGGGTTTCTCAGCTGGTTCGGAAGGAGTTTCTTCAGTTATATTTTTTTCAGGGACAATGCCCGCTTCGTCCATTACATCCTGATTGACCACGATCGGGGCATGAGCGCGCAGTGCCAGGGCAATGGCATCCGATGGACGCGAGTCAATGTTGACCGTCTTTCCATCTGTTTCAGCAACAATATTGCCGTAAAAGACATCCTCTTTCAATGCAATGATTTCAACTCGCAGTAGTTTGGCATTAAAGATGGTTAGGAGGTTTTTTAGCAGGTCGTGCGTCATGGGGCGGCTGATTTCCACTTCCTGTAGAGCCACCGTGATTGCCTCGGCCTCGAACGGTCCGACCCAGATGGGCAGGTAACGATCCACGTCCGTTTGGCGCAGAACGACCACCCGCTGAGGGGACATCAGGCTGACACGCAGGCTATCAATGACTACTTCGACCATCTCGGACATATATTTAACTCCAATACCAGTCAGGCAAAGGTAACGTTATTCTAACACGGGCGGGAGGGGGTTGCAACGGGAAACCACAGGGATGGCAATTCATTGCCGGTACCTGTGATAACCGCTGGCGAACGATCCCGTCCAGACCGATCTGGCTATCGAACCCCCCCACAGGGCATTCCTTACCACGGCATGATACAATGTCGCTCGATGCCAGCAACCCAAAAAATCCTGCCCTACATTGCCCTGGGGGTCACCATCCTGAGTCTTAGCTTCGCCGCCTTTTTCGTACGTTGGGCGGATGCGCCGGCACCAGTATTTGGATTCTACCGTCTCGGTATTGCCACCCTGATCCTGACCCCTTTTTTTGTGCGCAACACACTCCGCACGCGGCGCACATCCCAAACCTCCAGCCGCCGCGGCTGGATCCTGATCTTGCCGGTCCTGGCCGGGCTGGCCTCTGCCCTGGATCATTTTACCTGGAACACATCGTTGAAATTTACTTCTGTTGCCAACGCAACTTTGCTGGGAAATACTTCCCCACTATGGGTGGCACTGGCAGCCTGGTTGATCTTCAGGGAGCGGACCAAAGGACTCTTCTGGTTTGGTTTAGCACTGACCATGGGCGGCGCTGTGGCGGTGTTGAGCAACGATTTCCTGCAGCATCCTGTGATCGGCTGGGGTGATCTGCTGGCCTTATCGACGGGTATATTCTATGCAATATTCTTCCTTTTTTCCCAGCGTAGCCGCGCTCATTTCGACACTCTTTCTCATGTCTGGATCTGCAGTCTGAGCAGCACATTGGTCCTGCTCTTTCTTAGCGTGGTCACGGGCTCGCTGCTGACTGGCTATTCACCGCGCACTTACCTAGTTTTCCTGGCTGCAGCTCTTCTGCCCCAATTGGCCGGCTATCTCGCCATGGGGTACGCGCTCGGGCACCTGCCAGCCTCGGTCGTCTCCCCCACCATGCTGGGTCAGCCGGTCTTGACTGCTCTGCTGGCTATTCCGCTCTTGGGCGAAAATCTCCAGCCTGTCCAATGGATTGGAGGGCTGGTTGTGATCGCAGGAATTTATCTGGTCCACCGCAGCCGGGAAACTGCGCTGCCACCCATTCCAGGCGATTGACCATTTTCCGTGGGGGATTTTTTTCATCCGCCGAAGGCGAAAGTCGGCATTCCTTGAATTTTGGTTTTAATCCTGAAAAGCCCGCCAGAGGCCGGGTATTTTTTTAATTGCTCTGCACTCAACCCTTTTCGTGCCGATGTAATGTAGAGATCGCGTAGGTCTGGTCCCCCGAAAATACAGGAAGTGATATTCAACGCAGGAACTGGGAATGCTTCCATCAGTTCCCCGGTGATTGGATTCCATCTGGTGATTTTGGCTCCTCTCCACATCGCCACCCATAATGCCCCCTCAGAATCGGAGGTCATCCCGTCCGGCCAGCCCAAAGCGGGTGGG
>JBGOZL010000150.1:0-5834 GCA_041480185.1 Anaerolineae bacterium | reverse complement strand
GGCAGACGCGCTAGGTTCAGGGCTTAGTGGCCTTACGGTCGTGAGGGTTCAAGTCCCTCCTTCGGCACAGCAAACCCGCAGAAACGCGGGTTTTTATTATATTAGAGGCAATAATTAAATCCCTGAGCTCTCCAATGGTGGATAGCGCCAGAGCAAGAGTGTGAATTCTGGGGGAAAAAGTTAGAATTGATGGACTTACAGTTCTACCCCATATAACTTTTTGGAGGTCTGGGAGGGTGAATTGGTGGCTGTTCTAGTTAGAGGGGCATATCAGTTGAGCGTCTAGCAATTAAATGCGGAATGTCTTCCAACTGTAGATAAGTTGGATCACGGAAAATCGAAAGTTATCCATGGGGGAGAATCAGCAGGAGACCTTTTCGGGCGCGTCGATCGGCTTGTCAAACCGGCTAGTACAGGGTAAGATACGGTTATGAAGATTAAGTGGCGCAATATTTTGATTGTTATAGGGCTCATTGTGGCGGTGGTTCTTCTAGTGGATTTTAACCACCGGATGGAGGAATTGGATCGCCTTTCAACTCAATTGAATTCAGTTCGAGCTGAGGCTACGGCAATTGTTCAAACACAAAACGCCCTTGCTGGTCAGGTCGCTTATGCCACATCGGATGTAGCGGTGGAAGAGTGGGCCTATGATAATAAGATGGTTCGCCCCGGTGAACATCCTGTGAGCGTAGTGTCTGGCACTGACGCCACTCCAACCCCTGAACCAACACTTGTACCTTCGGGAGGGGAAATGCCAACCTGGCGTATCTGGTGGGAATTGTTTTTCGGAAACCACCAATAGTATTTATTTAGCCCGGACATAAGTCCGGTTTTTTTTCTAGGAGTATGCCTTAGGGTGCGACGATCACGACCCCCTTTTGTCCCTGTTTAGCCTTGTGTTCGGCATTGTTGGCACGGTCAATCAATGCAGATAGATTTGGTCTTTCTTCTGAAAGTACCGTTACTCCAATCGAAATGGTTACGCTCAATTCTCCAAACGAAGTATTTATTTTACTAGCAGCAATCTCATCGACCATTCGCCGAGCAACGATATGGGCGCTGGAGATATCCGTTTCAGGAAGGAGGGCGACGAATTCATCTCCTCCAAAGCGGGCGAGTACATCCACCGTCCGCAAGATGGAATGGCAGCGTTCAGCGATGGCTTTGAGAATAACGTTGCCGGTGGCATGGTTGTAGGTATTATTAAAGTTTCGAAAATTGTCAATATCAAAGAATAGTACCGAAAGGGGGCGACTGAACCGGTTGGCGCGTTCAACTTCTCGAGCGCCTAGTTCCTGCAGGCCGCGGTAATTATAGATGCCGGTAAGTTCATCGACGATTGCAAGTCGCTGGATTTCGGCGTACAGCCGGGCATTTTCGATAGCGATGGCTGCCTGGATGGCTATTCGTTCCAGGATCCGGATATGATCCTCTGTATAAGCATCCGCCCGGTAATTTTGAATGGATAAAACACCAATCACCCTTTCTCGAAGAGTGAGCGGTATCCCAATATACGATCGGGAAGTCTTCTCAGGCGCATTAGCGGAGAGTTGCTGAGGATGGGTATCGGATAAAACATTATCGTTGTTAATATTGTTCAAGTATAGAGTCTTACGAGTCCGGATCACTGCCCCCAGAGTGCCCGGGCGGTCATCGATATCGCGTGATGGTCCAGCTTGATATAGCCCTGCCTCGTAAAATATCGGAACTTGGATAAGGGAGTTAGTTTCATCGTACAATGCAACGTAGAAGATGTCTATTGGCACCAATTGACTGCATTGCTCATAAAGGGTTTTAAGGACATGCTCCATATCAAGACCCGATGTGACCGCCAGGCTGATTTGGTTAATGATACCCAGCTCTTTAATGGTGTGTGCCAGTTCCGCTTCTGTCTGATGGCGATTGGAGATATCTCTCAGGATAATAAGTCTTCCCGCAAGTTGTTTATGCTGACCGTAGAGAGGGGAGACTTTAAGATGAAAGTATCGGGGAGGATTGGTACCCCACCGAACTTCCGTCTCACCTTTGTCTTCATTTTCGTGCAAGCGTTTAGCCAATCCAGGCCAGAACTTAAGAACTTTTGAAATGGGTTGTCCCTGGCTTTGATTTGGTGTGGTATTGAGAATACTTTGTGCAACCGGATTAATATCCACTACGCGATTTTGTGCATCCAACACGAGAATCCCGTCATCTAAATTTTCGATGAGCACATGACGGGCGAGGGGAGCAAGATCGAATAAATGAAATTGAAAAATACCAACTGCAATTACCAAACCGGATAGAGAAAATGATATTGGCGTCAAGTCCAGACCAGGCAACAACTTCGGGAAAATGGTGTAAATAATCCCGGCAACGAAAGGAAAAAGCGAACCTAACAAAAGGATACTGACCTGGCGGCGATATGGCTCATTCACGCGGTTAAATTCTTGCAAAAATGAATAAATCCCTATTGCGATGATCACATAATCGTAGACTATTAAAAAATAATATCCGATCCCGTGCCCATAAATCAAGACATTTGTCAGGGTCTGACTATAAGAGAAACTGGTCCAAATCAGGTGATGCAATTCGTTAGTGATTGTGACAAAAATCCCGCCAATTGGAACGATGAAAAGCAATGCCAAATATATCGGTTTTAGCCAGCGACTTTTTTGGCTGTACTGCAATGCGAAAATCAGAAACAAGGTTGGCGCACTAAGAGCCCCAAGGTATTCCAGTTTCGACCATATAATCTTGTACTGGATTCCGACTACCGCTGCCTCAAGCCCGGACGCAATAGCCCACTCGGCAGCGGCAAACATCAGAATGGTAAAAACTTTTACCCCAGGGGAACTGCGTCGGCGAAACGCCATAAAACCGACCAAAATGGAGATAATGGCTGAAATGTGCAGGATCGATGCAGAAAACGAATAATGCCAAGTCATGTCCCTCTCCCTTGTGGACAAAAAATACCTGATATTAAAATAGGAAATAATCCCATTTCATCACTATAATTGCAGTATAGCATAACAACATATTAACTGATAAGCTTCTAAAGTTTATTGAATCATCAAACCCGTATCATCCCAAAAATAGATCGTATTTTCCAAATGGATTAATACATGCTTGATAAACATAAATAAAATTGTAAATTATTCATATGGAGGTCACATGTTCCAATCATTTAACCAGGTTATAAAGCATATTGAAATAAATAGTATTGAGATGGTAGATTTAAAATTTTGTGATCTTTGGGGGCGCTGGCACCATTTGACAATCCCTTCAAAGCAGTTTACCCCCGATTTGATGGACAAAGGCATCGGTTTCGATGGTTCAGCGGTGGGGCTGAAATCTGTAAAAGCGGGAGACATGGTTCTTGTTCCAGATCTTGCTACAGCATTTATGGACCCATTTTGGGATATGCCGACCCTTTCTTTTCTGTGCACCACCCTCGAAGCCGATACCCATAAAATTTTCGAGAACGATCCCCGCAATATCGCCATCCGTGCTGAAGACTTCCTCAAGTCAACAGGAATAGCCGACGAAAGCAGGTGGGGACCGGAGTACGAGTTCTATATTTTTGATAGTATTTCCTATGAATATGGGATAAACCGCGCCAGTTATGCCATAACCTCAGGGGAGGCTGATTGGAATAGTGCTGCCGGCGGTCATGGGCATTACATCCCGCTCCATGGCGGTTACCATGCAATTCCGCCAAAAGATTCTCTATATAAACTCCGGACGGAAATTGTCAGGAATCTTGATGCAATGAATGTACCCGTGAAGTATCACCACCACGAAGTGGGAGGCCCGGGTCAGTCAGAGATCGAAACGCCAATGATGGGTCTCGTCCGGGCAGGGGATGCAACCATGATCATCAAGTATGTTGCCAAGATGACCGCACACACTCATGGACAGACTGCCACATTTATGCCCAAACCGCTTTATGGTGAAGCCGGCAGCGGAATGCATTTTCATCAGCACCTGTTTAGTAAAGATAAAAATGTCTTTTATGATGCCAGTGGGTATGGCTGTCTTTCGCAGGTGGCACATTTTTATATCGGCGGTCTTCTAGTGCATGGTCCAGCACTTCTGGCTTTGACCAACCCCAGCACCAATTCCTATCGGCGGCTAATCCCGGGCTTCGAAGCGCCGGTCAATGCATTCTTCTCTTTAGGAAATCGGAGCGCAGCGGTGCGCATCCCCAAGTATGCAAACCAACCCGATACGGCTCGCATCGAGTTTCGCCCGCCCGATGCTTCCTGCAATGTATACCTGGCATTGGCCAGCATGCTCCTGGCAGGGTTGGATGGTATCCGCCAAAAAATTGATCCCACCAGGGCAGGGTTCGGTCCAATTGACCAGAATGTCTTCGCCTGGACAGATGATCAGCGTTCCCAAATCAAAGGCTTGCCTGCCTCTCTCAACGAAGCCTTGCATGCTTTGGAGGCAGACCATGAATTTCTGACCACAAGCGGGATATTTACCGAAGAACTTCTCAGGCAGTGGGTTGAATTCAAACGCAATCAGGAATATTATGCTGTGCGCGATCGACCTCATCCCTATGAGATGAACTTGTATTTTGATGTATGATTTGAAGGACTGACCCGCAATATTTGTGGATCGAGACTCTCTCCTTCCGGTCTGAAAAACATGACCGATTATCCGTTTTGCCAGTTGTATATCTTATTATTGTGAATAGCAAGGGTTCCCGGTCGATGGGTAAGAATGGAACGTCCCGATTATAGGGAGAATACCACCAGGACGATGGTCAGATGATGCGGCGTGTTTGGGGACTCAAATTAACATTGCGGCACCCAAGTCTCGTTTTGATAATTATTTTTGTTATTTATTAGGAATATTAAGGGGGAGTTGCCGCCCCGCGATCATCCGATAAGTGAGCCTGACTATGTCCAAAATTCCCAGAATGATCGTGAGCCAAAGCACCAGATGCACGAGTTGGGAAAGAATTGGCAACATTGATTGTGCCCATTCTAGGTTGCCAAGAATGGTGGTCAAAGTTTCCACAGTGATAACAAGCAACGAAGGGCCAGCCAGCATGAGCGCTGCGATCATGATGCCGATCACCTTCAATCCGATCGAGGTAATTCTCGTTGCGTAGATCCAATGGCCCATTCGAAGAAGAACAATATCAAGGATAATGGTCAGCGCCCAAACCATGGTCAGATACGGGACGTAATAGTAGAAGGCTTCAGATAGAAGGGGGACATATGTCCAATTTACTGCGCCGATGTACCATGCTCCACCGGTTCCATATCCGATACCGATAATCTCAGGGAAGAAATTGAAGATAACAATCGCGGCGAAACTTGCAAGGATTTCAAGGATGGTCTCGCCCATTTTTACCTGGTCGGGGGGGGATAATTTGGTCAAAGAACGCGGGTACCAATCCTTTTCTTTCGGCAGGCCTTTGATATCCACTTTCGTTCCGGCACGGAAGAGCGCCCATTCCAGGATGGCGAAGATAAACACGACGTTACCCAAGGTGGTAATAAACGTAAGGCCAAGGTTGGCAACCGCCCTGACAATGGTTTCGAGTGCAATTTGGGGGTTGCTGATTGTTGGATAAATCACAATTCCCAGGCCGATCGCGGCCAGAATGCCGATGACCATGAGCATAATGCGCAGGACCAGCATAAAGGTGGAGTAAAGTCGCGGGCCAATCAAGTACCGATCTCCAAGATAGGTGCCTACGACTTTCTCAGGTGAGCCATAAGCTTTTAGAACCTCTAAAGTCGCCTCTTCACCCACCGGTTTGCCTGTTTTTTGACTTCGCTCGTCAAGCATATCCTGCAAGATGGAGCGGATCTCAGCCTCTATATCAGTGCGTATCT
>JBGOZL010000149.1:0-5839 GCA_041480185.1 Anaerolineae bacterium | reverse complement strand
CGGCAGGAGGAATAATCCCAATAGCAAGGCAACCATCCCAGCGAGGAAAAGTTTCTGGCGAAACGCGCGAGCTTTGTGTAAATTGGATTTAGCGGGACGCGGTGCGGTTGCGACGACATTACGCCTCACAATGCGGCTGTATAAAATTGAAAAAGCCAGCGTACAAAGAAGCTGGATGAGGGAAAGCAGCCCTGCCAGCGGCAGGTTGAAAATCTGCACGGCTTGTTTATATATCTCAACTTCCAGCGTGGAGAAACCCGGTCCTCCCAAGAGCAGAATGACGCCAAACGAGGTGAAATCGAAAATGAAGACGAGCACCGACGACGCCAGAATGGATGGACGAAGAAGCGGCAGAGTGAGACGGGTAAGTACTCGAGGCGGATCAGCTCCCAGAGTTCGGGCGGCCTGCTCCAGAAGCGGGTCGAGGTGAGAGAGAGCGTTTCCAACCAGTCGAATGACGATGGTTGTATTATAAAAAACGTGTGCAAGCAGTATGACGCCGAGAGTCCCTACGACAGAAATTGGCGCGGATTGCAGGTGGAATAGATACATCAAGCCCAGGTTGACCCAACCGCTCGGACCCAGCAGAGCATTGAAACCTGCCACCACCACCACCGTAGGTAGCATGAAGGGAATAGCTGTGAGGACTCGCAGGAGGGATTTCCCGTGGAAATCATTGCGGGCAAACAGGACTGCAGCGGGCAGACCAAGTACAAGGGTTAGGAGAGTAGATAGGGCAGCCTGGTAAAAAGTAAAGCCCAACGAGTGAACAGCAAGCTGCAGAGAGGCGAGGTTGAGCGTGTTAAGCGCGGCGGGATTCAATCCCAGCCAGAGAATACGGGCAAGGGGATAAAAGAAGAACAAACCAAGGAATATGGATGCGCCCAACCATGGCAACAATGGTCTTACCCAGGAAGACCGCAACCCACCAACCCTGGTGGGTCCCTTTGTGCAGGCGTCATGGTTGAAACTGGACATGGTTAGACGGAAACCTTACCCCTCACTAATGCAATACGGCTGCAGTCCAATCCGCAATCCATTGATCGCGGTTGGCGGCAATCATGGATGGATCTAGCGTTGCAGGCTGTTGAGCTGTCTGGGCATATTGGACGAATTCCGAGGGCAGGCTAGCATCCGTGTTGACAGGATAAACGAACATCTGAAGAGGAATGTCCTCCTGGAATTGCTGGCTGAGCATAAAGTCCACATATTTCTGCGCCAAGGCCAGGTGCCGGGTTCCCTTCAAGATACCGACGAACTCGACCTGACGGAAGCAGGTATCGGGCCCAAGAATGGAAGCGGTGGGAGCGGTCGTTAACGGTGAAGCGGCATAGATCACTTCCGCGGCAGGGCTAGAGCTGTACGAGACCACCAGCGGTTGCGAGCCGTGCCCGGATGAGCCGCTGAAGTTAGTGTAATAAGCGGTTTGCCATCCGTCCACCACCACAACGCCATTTGCGCGCAGGGAACTCCAATAGTTCAGGTAGCCATCCTGGCCGAAGTGCTTGATGGTGGCCAGGAGAAAACCCAAGCCAGGGGAGGAGGTGGCAGGGTTCTCGACGACCAATAAATTTTTATATTCAGGATTGAGCAAATCTTCAAGGGACACCGGGATCGGGAGGGTGTGCATTGAAAAATACGCTTTATCGTAGTTGATGCAAATATCTCCATAATCCACAGGCAAGGCCTGGTCAGAAGGGTCGAGTTGGAATTCAGCCGGGATTTTCGCCAGGAGCGGCGAGGCATAGGATTCATAAATCCCAGTAACGAGCGCGCGGGAGAGGAAGGTGTTGTCGACGCCGTAGAACACGTCCGCCAGCGGGGCATCCTTGCTGAGGATGGCTTTATTGAGCGCCTCCCCTGCGTCGCCGCTTTTAAGGAAGACCAGCTTGACATGGTTGGCCTGCTCGAATGCGCTAATGACCGATTGACTGGCAGCAAAGGAGTCGTGAGTCATGACCGTCAGCGTGACCGGGCTTGCGGGAGAACAAGCTGAAAATAGCGTGGCAATCAGCAGAAAAAAAACCAGTAGGAATCGTTTCATGGGAACCTCCAATCTTTTACGAGTGCTAATGATGACTGTGAACGACCAGGAGCAGGCCCGATTCCAGGGAGATGGAGGCTGCCTCGCCCAGTAACTCATTGCTGAGACCGCGGGTTTTGGATGGGTGGAGAGTCTCATGACTCAGGGGCCAGCGCAGCCCTACGGTGGTAATGCCAGTGACTACCCCGCCCCACGGGATGAGTGAAACAATGTCACCAGGGTGCCCCTCGACCCGTGATTGGTTGCTGACAAACCAGGCTTGTTCCGCTCCGTCGTCCACCCTGACATCCACGCCTGCCAGGGAGGGATCGCTCAACAAGGCAAGGTTCCCCAAGGTCTGGTCCAGCCGGTTTCCAAGCGCGGCAATAATGAGAATTTCAGTATAGCCAACTGAGATGGTGTAGGTCAGGGTCAGTTCGAAATCAGTCTCGTCCTTGTCGCGCGGATAACGACGGATTTCAGTTTGGGCAACCTCCAACTTGCGGAGGTCATCGTTATCCAACGAATCCAGGTCGCCAATCACAAGGGATGGCACCAATCCTAGCGCGAGTGCATGACGAGTGCCGCCATCGGCCGCAAAAATCAGGTCAGTTGGACGAATCAATCGCCGCACTTGTTCATGGTCGGGGATGCATCCGTTCACGAAAATGACAACACGTGGCATAAAAAAACCATCCTCGCCGGGGAGGATGGTTGCTTTCATGCTAATGTCCCTCCGCCGGTATGATCCGGATCAGGTTCTGCGGGTCGAGGCTCATGGCCTCCTCTCAGCCCGAAACACGGGCTCCCCGTTCAATTGTTGAGATGAGTATACGGCAGCGATGGCCGCCTGTCAAGACAAAAATAACTATTGTTAGCGCAAAGTGGTAATGTCCCCTTTATGCAAAGTTAAAATGTCCCCTTGGAAAGGGACACCAATGGATGAATTATTGACCATGAGCAAAAAAGAATTGAGCCGATTGGAAATCATGCAGCGACTGAAAGACAAGCGTTTGACGCAAAAAGAAGCCGCCAGGATGTTGGGGATCAGCACCCGGCAGGTGAAGCGGCTGTGCCGGGTCTACCGCAAGAAAGGTGCAGACGGGTTAGTCAGCCAGCGGCGGGGCAAGCCGAGCAATAACCGTCTGGATGCGGGCCTGGTCCGAGAAGCCTTGGATTTGATCGAGGAGAAGTACAAGGATTTTGGGCCGACGCTGGCCCACGAAAAGCTGAGGGAAGTGCACGGCTTGGTGTTGTCACGAGAGAGTGTGCGGCAGATCATGATCGCAGCCGGGATCTGGAAGCCGAAGCGGGCGAAGAAGGTGTTGGTCCACCCCATGCGGGAGCGACGGGCCTGTTTGGGTGAGCTGGTGCAGATCGATGGTTCGGATCACGCCTGGTTCGAAGAGCGCGGGCCGAGGTGTACCTTGCTGGTGTTCATCGACGATGCCAGCGGACAGCTCCTGGAACTGTGGTTTGTGCCCGAGGAGACCTTCTTTGGGTACTATGAGGCCTCCCGGCATTATTTCGAGCGCTGGGGCAAGCCGGTGGCCTTCTACAGCGACAAACACGGCATCTTTCGAGTCAATCAACCCCGTCCGCTGGGACTCAGCAGCGGTCTGACCCAATTCGGCCGGGCCATGCAGGAGCTGGACATCCAGATCATCTGTGCCAATTCTTCCCAGGCTAAAGGACGGGTCGAGCGCGCCAACCAAACCCTGCAGGACCGCCTGGTCAAGGAACTGCGCCTGCGGGGTGTTTCAGACATGGACCGCGCCAATGCGTATGCACCTGAATTCCTCCAGGATTACAACCGCCGCTTTGCCGTCTTGCCCAAGAGCTCTTACAACGCCCATCGCCCCCTGCTCAAAAGCGACAACCTGGCACTGATCCTCACTCACCAAGAAATACGTACCCTTTCCAAGAACTTGACCGTTCAATTCAAGCAGGTTGTCTACCAGATCCGATCCAACCGCCCCGGCTATGCACTGCGCAATGCCCAAGTCACCGTCTGTGAAAACCCCCAAGGAGAAGTCACTATCCTCTACAAAAACAAACCATTACCTTTCACGATCTACCAAAAACCCATCCGCCAAGCCGAAGTGGTGGACAGCAAGACCCTGGATCACCAGATCAAGACCCCTACTCCGCCACCTGCCAATCACCCCTGGCGCCGCTATGGCCGTTCTCTCACCGGCCTACCCATCCTAAAACCTTCCTCCGATGGCTCAGACTAAAATGGGTCAGTCTGCAAGCCCCTTTATTCACCCTTTCCAAAGGGGACATCTCTACTTTGCAGAATTGGGGACATTTTAACTTTGCCTTGACAGACTGAAATGTAAGGCAGTTTGGCAGGATGAGGGAAACGGGCGGAGCATCCCCATTCAGGGACGATGTGCCGCGCCCCCACAATCACCATACTCTTCGCCCTTCCCTACCCGTCGCCCCGGGCTGACGTTGATCGCAAATCATTGCCATTGAGGCAAATTTAACCGCGAGAACGACTACAAACGACTGACCGATTTTGAGGTTCGATTTTTAGTTCATGCCTGTGTGAAACATATGGTTCATAGGTAATTTGCGTGCCAAAACGATCACAAACGACTGACCGGATTTAACCATCTTTTATTTTGATGATGCCTGTGTGAAACATTTTGATAGAAGGATCAGGCATTTTGACCTCCTTTAAGTTGGATGAAATGCTGCACGAACGTCGGCTGGCCGCCGCCTACACGGCTCCGTGGAGGGCGCATTGGGGGGACGATTTCAGCTCATACGCGAACTGGTGTTTGGGCAAAGAGGAACAAATATATTTCTCCGAAAGATCGATTCACATAGAGGGTTTCTTCATTATTGTATGCTGCAATAATTGAGGAGAACCATTGACTTGGAATTGATCCTGAGGATCAATTCCCCTGCACACAAAATCGGGTGCCAGTCAATCTGAGATTTAATCTGCCAAAAAAAAGTGGAGAGACTTATAGAGACTGGTGCAAGGTCTCGAATAAAAGTCACTTTTTGCGCGATTGCCACGGGACGAATAGCATCTATTCGGTTGTTAATGTGCGGATGGAGGGCGGCAATTAATCCTAAATAACAAGAATGCCACAAAATGATTATAGAATATGTGTTCTAATAAGTCAATAGAGTTGTAAGAGGAATTGCTGGTAATCACCGCTGATCATGCTGGCAAGTACATTCTCCAATAACAAGGCCCCCCCACCATTGACGACTTTGAGGACATCCTTTTAATATGTGGCAGGAAATTGCTTCATCGGGAATATCGCAACCACACCCAAAAAACCCGGCGGCAGTTTATAGGGTAAAATATTCCCATGCAATCTTCTCTTGAAAAACTGCGGAAGTTCTTCCGGTTGGAACGCGAAAACGGGTATACGAATAAGGCTGTGATCGGCGGGCTGGCGAGTGTGTTGAATTTGTGGGAAGGGGAAGCTCGCAACGACAAATTACCGGAGGAGATCGTGCAAGTAACTTCGGCGACACTTAAAGCATACGCCGAACGTACCCCCGAGGAGCGGCTTGAATCATTAAAAGCCTTATGGAAACAAATTTCGGATAAGGTGCCAGAAGCGGCGCTAACAAAGAAAACAATTCCAATAAAATCCATATCGCAGCCACCCAAGCCACAACATCAAACCAAGCAGAGTTCAGCTCTGACCCAACCCGGGCAGACCGAACCACAGACAAAGCCGGTGGCATTACTGGCTCAACCCATGCACGTGGAGTCACAACCAACACCCATCGAGGCACAGACCGTCCCGGAGCCGGAAGCGCCTCCGGATGCATCGACAGCAT
>JBGOZL010000148.1:0-5845 GCA_041480185.1 Anaerolineae bacterium | reverse complement strand
TGTTTTCATGATTGGCTTTGGGTTGATAACGATGTTACTGGTTATCGGCCTGCCGGTTGCGTTGATCGTCGTTCTGGTCTGGGCTTTGACCCACGGTGGAAATTTTTCCGCAACCGCACCCATCCATGTTCATCAAAGTACGGTATCGGCGCGCACCTGTTCGCACTGCGGAACGACTTTGCAGGCGGATTGGTCCCACTGCCCTCAGTGTGGTGCACAGGTATGAATGGAGAGATCAGGGTATGAACATAAACTTTGAAATTTCCCAACCTCACGAGTTCAAAAGACACCTCGATTGGCCCGTGGACATTGGAATCGCAGGCGGCTGCATCCTGGGCTATATCTTTGCGTGGATTGGCTTGATTTGCTTTTTATACGTGGAACATTGGATGGCGGCGATGCTGGGCGCCCTGGTCGGCGGTTTTGTTGGCTGGATTTGGTTCAAAATGAAATGGAAAGATGTTCAATAAAACAACCAGCCCGGATAATGGAACTGTAGCAGACTAAGGCGGCAATTAGAAGATACGGAGCTTTTCCCTGGCGATGTTTCCAAGGGAAAGCGACTCTTTTTTTACACGATGGTCTGGATGTGCGCAATTGATGCCGATCCGGAGCGCTTCATTGCCGGAAAGACCGTACATCCCCTGGTGAATAATAATGATGATTTGAAAGGATATCCGATGGTTTCGAAAAACCAAAAAATATTCATTTGTTCCATATTGTCCATCCTGCTCCTGGCTGCCTTGCCAGCTTGTTCCGGGCAGTCAAAAAACCAACAGAGCCTGATGCCGATTGGTCAGATGCCTAACGAAGTGCAAGCTGCGCCGGTCTCGGTCCAACAGGCATACCAGTTCGCGTTTGCCAACCCAATCATCATGAAGCAAATCCCCTGCTACTGCGGTTGCGGAGCCATGGGTCATACCTCAAATTATTCATGCTATGTCCAGAGTGTGAACAGCAACGGGAAGATCACCTATGACACCCATGCACTGGGTTGCTCGACGTGTGTGGACATCACCCAGGACGTGATTCGGTTGAATAGGGAAGGGAAAAGTATCCAGGAAATCAGGGCCTACGTGGACACTACTTACAGCAAGTACGGCCCCTCCAACATGCAATAGGGAATTAAATTGTCTCGGAAGCAGTGGATTATTGGGTTCCTAGTACTCCTGGCAGGAGCAGTGATCGTCTTTGCGCCCCTGCCAGTTCACGCGGCATTGCATACCCAAAGAACCATACGGGTCGAAGCGAGCCAGTTCGCTTATAGCCCAGCGGTGCTCGATGTGAACCCGGGCGATACGGTGACAATCGAATTGGTAAGCACGGATGTTGTCCACGGGCTGTACCTGGATGGGTATGGCGTCTCGGTAACGGCTGATCCAGGCCAGACCGCGCGCCTGACTTTTGCGGCTGACAGGTCAGGGTCCTACCTTTTTCGATGCAACGTAACCTGCGGTGCATTGCATCCGTTCATGATCGGCAAAATCCAAGTGGGGAGGAACACCTGGCTTTGGCGTGCTATAGCCCTGACGGTCCTGGCAGCGCTTGTCATATTGATCCAGCATCCCACCGTCCCCAAGGCACAGGCCGGTTGATGCGTTTCGAACTCACCCGTTTTCCTCTGGTTAAATCCCTGCTAAAGAACCGTTGGCTGCAATTGCTGGTATGGTTTGTGATGCTGGCAGGTTTTTTATTCGCCATCCTATCCGGTTTTTTTGGGACACCGGTCGGGAACCGGAACTTCGGCATTGTCTTCGTTTGGATCGCCTGGTGGGCGGTGTTGATCTTAGTTGCTGTGCCATTTTTCGGACGCGTCTGGTGCGCGGTCTGCCCCATCCCACTACCCGGAGAATGGCTCCAGCGTGGGGCAATTCTGGAACCACCTGCGAAGAAGCCACACTGGTTCAATCTGCGCTGGCCGAACAGGCTGCGCAATATCTGGCTGCAAAACCTGACCTTTTCGCTGGTAGCGCTTTTCAGCAGCGTCATTCTGACCACCCCAAAAGTGACTGCCATCGTACTAGCTGCGATGATCTTCCTGGCAGTTGGGATGAGCATGGTCTTTGAAAGACGAACATTCTGCCGATATATCTGCCCGGTGAGTGGATTCATAGGTTTATATGCCCAAGCGGCACCTTTGGAACTGCGCGTCAAAGACAAGCAGGTATGCCTGACTTGCAAGGATAAACCCTGCTATAGCGGTTCTCCGGCTGGTTATGGCTGCCCATGGGATGTTTTCCCCGGTGGTCTGGCTAAGAATACCTATTGTGGGTTATGCATGGAGTGCCTGCGCACCTGTCCTTACGATAATATTGCCATCAACACCCGCCCATTTTCAGCCGATTTGATTAAGCCTTCCACGCGTATGGATGAAGCCTTCAAAGCCTTCATCATGCTGGGTGCCGCGATAATTTACGCCGGTGTGTTCCTAGGTCCCTGGGGCACCCTGAAATTAGCAGCGTATTCGGTGGGCACGTTATACTGGTTTGGTTACACCGCAGCATTCCTGGCATTCATCTTAGGCCTACTGCCGGTTTTATTTCTGGGTGCAGTCTGGATCGGGAAAGGTCTCACGAAGGCCACGACAGCGCTCAAAAAATCATTTACCGCATTTGCCACGGCACTCGTACCGCTCGGTCTGATGTTTTGGATTGCCTTCAGCTTGTCCTTCGTTCTGACAAATGCTGCCTATATCCTTTCGTCCCTTTCCGACCCGTTCGGATGGGGCTGGAACCTGTTCGGGACCGCTTCTATAGCGTGGCAACCCTTTCTGACAACCCTCCTGCTCCCACTTCAGACGCTCGTGCTCGTCGGCGGTTTGCTCTGGACAGGGCGCACAGCCCAGAAAACCGGTGAGGAAATAAAAATCTCTCCCGTTCCAGTAATCGTCTTCTCTACAGTGGCCACCTTTGCGATGCTGGGATTGTTATTATGAAACGTTCAGAACTCTTGAGCAGGATTTTGGTGATCAGCGGAGTATTGATCGTGCTCGCTGTTCCTTTGGCAGCCCGAGCAATTGGGGCACCGGGAGCAATAGAAATCCATGGGCGTATGGCCGAGACAGGAGGCTGGTCGCCCAGCGTGATCCAGGCCAAAACCGGCATGCCTCTGCACCTGCGCCTGACCTCGGACGATGTGATGCACAGTTTTTCCATAGGGCAGAGCGATGCCCCAGCTGTGGATGTCCTTCCGGGCCAAATGACCGAGGTAACACTTACTTTCGATAAACCAGGAACTTATACCTATTATTGCACGCGCTGGTGCGGTCCCAATCACTGGCGCATGCGCGGTACGATCGAAGTGACCGGCAACGATTCGACCTCTCCACAGCCTAGAACGCCGCCTTTATATATGACACTCAACCTGGATATTGACACTGCCCACCCTGCTTCCGTCACCCCGGTTGGGATCCCAGATGCCCAGCGCGGCTCAACCTTCTCCCCCCTACTTTCTGTAACTGAGATGTCTCCCGACTATTACCGAAGCCATTCCCCATCGCAAGCTTTCCAAGACCTTCGGGTTGATCCGGCCCTAGCTTCTTTGAACAATTCCGACATCTGGGATCTGATCGCGTATGTCTGGCAATCCAACGGTACCCCGGAGGGGCTGGCGGAAGGTCAGCGCCTTTTCGCCCAAAACTGTGCTGCCTGCCATGGCGAGACGGGTAGAGGAAATGGAGTTTTCTCAGCAAATATCAAGGTGCTTGCTGGGAAAACCCCGGTCAATTTTTCCGACCCGGCAACCATGTTGGGTGCTGCTCCTGCCCTCCTCCAAGGAAAAATACTCCGTGGTGGCATGGGCACGGGTATGCCCTCCTGGGGGCTTATCCTAACGGATCAGCAAACATGGAACCTCATTGGTTATCTTTATACATTTCAATTCAAATTGAGTCCTTGATCAGATCACATCCCCTTTCCAGCGATACCAAAGCCATCCAACCAAAAAGCCGATCCCAGCGCCTAAGGCACCCAAAGCCCAATGGATCGGGTGGGGAAAAGTATAAAAGGTGATACGGGCGACGAGGTAGCTCACGAAGCCCAGTCCCATCGCCCATAGCCAGACCACCATGGGGGTTTCCTTGCGGACTTTTTTCCTGTTTTCTTGAACGGATTTTACAGACATATTGACCTCTCCACAAACCATGCTATTAGGTTGACAAAAACCAGTCGCTGATTGCCTTCCCTAGTATACGAATTTGATCTCCAGGAACCCAGCGCCATCCCACGTATAACCCCTGTAGGCAGTTTTGCTTATGGTGATTTTCCATAAGCAAGATTGCTTATGAATGAAAAAGCCAGGATGCGCATGACATGTGGAAAACGAAAGGGTAATATCCGTACATAAACGAAGGCGAATATGGAAAAATCCTCATCAAACCACATAAGCCGGCGCGATTTTATCAAGCTTGTAACTGCTGCTGTGGGAGCAGTTATCGTCGCAGGAGACGGCCTCCCAACCATCGGTTACCTGATCTCCCCTGCACTGCGCAAACAGGATGCCGAGGCATGGATCCCGTTAGGGCTCCTCGAGAAAATTCCGATTGGGATTCCCACATATTTTAGTTTTACACGTAAGGAAATAAACGGCTGGGAGAACACGGTAACCAGCTACGGGGCATTTGCCGTTCGCAAAGACACAACTAATGTTATCGCTCTCTCCAACATCTGCACCCACCTGGGCTGTCATGTTACCTGGCACACGGATATCAAGGAATACGTCAGTCCCTGCCATAATGGCCACTTTGACATCCTCGGGAATGTCACTTTCGGGCCTCCACCACGCCCACTGGATGAATACCAGACAAAGGTTGTGGAAGGCAATCTAAGCATTCTATTTCCACCCTATCGACGGAGTTGATCTATGAGTAAAAAAGACACGTTGATCATGCTTGCGTGCTGTCTGATCCCACTGGTTATGATTGGAGTCTTTTTCCTCTTCCATATTTCGACCAGTAAATTAGTGTTGTTTGGAATGGCTATGTTTTGCCCGCTTGTGCATATTCTCATGATGAAATTCATGAGACATGAGCATGGACAAAATCAACCATCAGGAATCCATGTCCATGGGGAAAGACAATAAGTCAGTTTCAGCTATTACAGTTCACAAAAAATTATTGGTGCATAAAATGATCATTCAAAAATGCCATATTTAAGGTAATGAAAAAAAGAGGGGAAAGATTCGGACTTAAAATCCGCAAGTGGTCATTGCATGTATGATCGAAGCCCCACGGGGGCACTTCGCGAAGGTCGCAGTGGGCTCATGCAGGGGACGGCGCGCGGGGTAAAAAGAAACAAGGGAGGGTGCTTGTGGCCGTCCCTTGCCTGGTTATTTTTTAGAATATGTGTGTCATTTAGTAAAGAGGGAAAAAGAGAAAGTTCGGGCGAGGCATATCCGATAGGGTATGCCTCGCCCCTAAATAAGTTTCAACCCACGCCTCCGGGAAAGAGCGAGGGTAAAGGAATTTGGGTATTGACTTTTGCTCCTGGATTTGCTATTATACTTACACGATGTAACTAATAATAACACGATGTAAATAACTTGTTGCAGGGATATTATGGCTTATCCGATAACAATCACTTCGTCTGCCATGCGGGAGATAAATCGATCGGCAATCCTCGAAATCATTCGCCGGGAAAGCCCGATTTCACGATCTGCCATCGCTGAAAGATTAGATGTCAGTTTGCCGACGGTCATGCGAATTGTGGAAGGGTTAGTCGAAGAAGGTTTCGTCCGCCCGCAGGGCAGTACCGAATGGAGCGGAGGCCGGCGCCGCCCATTGCTTGAGTTCAATGCCGATGGCTATGTGGTTCTGGGGGTGGACATGGGAGGTACAAAGATGTATGGA
>JBGOZL010000147.1:0-5845 GCA_041480185.1 Anaerolineae bacterium | reverse complement strand
TCCCATTTGAAACCACCAAAAAGGCTATCTCCAGTAATGGCATATTCAGACCGATCGTCGTGATCAACGGACAAGTCAGTGGGATCTGGAGACGGACAGTCAGTAATGATAAAGTATTAGTGGAAGCGGAGCTTTTCGACCCCCCCAGCAAAGCAATTACAAACCACATCGAAGAAGCAATCGTACAATATGGGCGTTATTTGGAAAAGAAAACAGAATTGAATATCAAATTCTAATTCCCAAGTGAATACCCGAGGATCTGGTAAATAAAATTGCTGAAACGATACGAAGGGAAGTGGATTTAGGAAACTAAACCATAACGCCTTCGGGGAAAATCCGGAGGGCGTTGGTGCTATGTCAGGATAAACCCTGATCACCCTTCACAAAAGGATTCCGATCACAGCCCCCATCAGCGCACATCCCAGGTTGACCATATCATTATTCAGCCAACTCCAGCCGCGAATCTGGACCGTTTGTGTGCCACAGGTATGAATTGGATGTTTCTCGGTCTCCTTATCACATTGCGGGCAACGATAAATGGCCTGGACGGTGGCTCCCAGCAAAGAGTCAAACAGCGAGCCGAGCAAGCCGGCAATGATAATGATTTCAAGATTGGCAAAGCCATGCCCGGCAGGTCCGAGCAAAGCGCCCAGGATGGCTATAATGGTAGCGCCACATATAGCCGCCAATGTACCAAAAATGGAGACAGCCCCCGAAGTTCCACCTTCGACACGCGCCCAGGATGTGATCAGGCGTGGCAATGAGGGATTAAGAACACCCAATTCGGTGGCCCAGGTGTCGGCGTTGACGGCTGCCAGGGAAGCGGAAAACACCACCCAGGGCCAGGAGGCATCAGGGAGGAAAAAGTGTAGACCGGCAAATATGGAAGCGACCGCGCCGTTGGCGAGAACCTGTCCAATATCGCGGATGCCACCTTTATCAAATTTTTCATTCAAGGAGGCTTTCTTTATTCCGAAAAGGCGAGTTAGAACACTCGAGGAAACAAAAAAAGCCATCAGGAGAACAGCCCACCTCCAGCCACCCAAGCCGAAGATGATCGTCCCTTCCAAAAAGGCTCCCCACGCGCCTGACTTGCTCAGGCTGTGGGCGCGGTAGGCTGCCCATGAAATCAGGGCAGCAAAGAGGAGACCGAGGAATATTTGGATAATCATGCATTCACCCAGGGATATGGATTAAAGTTTCCAGTCCGCAGAATTATATCGGTGTGGAAACGATAAACATCACCGCTACAAGGAACAACAATGTGGAAATCACGCCACTGGCCCACATGATATGTGCCAGCGAGCGGAGGTTGGGACGGCGATAAAAGGTCAACCCGGCCACCCAACCAATGATATTGAAAAAGAGGCTGACTCCCGGGAGCAAGATCAAACCCGCCGCAGGGACTGGATCCCCCACCACACCTGAAGGCAGGAAACCAAGCGGGATGTGTCCCAACGAAGGGATCAGCAAGCTCACCCAACCCAACAGGCCGATGTTCAGGAACAGCCCCGCCAACCAGAGGTAACGAGCCAGCATGCTTTCCCAGGCTTGCACAACCACAAATGTTGGATAAACCGATTGCGGGACAGCAGGGGAGAGACTACCCAATTCGATCGCATGCTGGATATTCTGCATAAAGCCGGTTGTATCCTGCGGAGAAATTGCAAAAACGCGTTTGGAAGTGGCGATCAGAAGCAGGTTTTTAGCATCCGAGGCAAGGAATTCGACCTGGCCGAGGTCCGGGTGACGCCGAAAGCCTGTAATTGCCCCCGGTAAATGAAATAGCGGCAAGGCTAGCGGGGAAGCCTGAACTTCCCTGGGGCGGACCCATTCCACTACCGAGACCGGGATCTGCTCCACGCGCAGACCCCAGGAGAGGGTAAGGTTTTCGCGGTCCAAGCTGTAGTTGGCGCGGAAAAGAGAATAGGACCAATAAGCTAGGAAAGGCAACGGGAAGAAAGCAACTGCTGCAACCAAAATGTAAATTGTAAAGCGAAGGCCGATTGGTTCCTGGGACGCCAGGATTGCAAAGACTGTAACCACCAGGGCGGCGACGATGATCAATGAAACCTGCAGTGTCAGCCCCCGGCGGGAAGGTGGAAAATCTGTCATGGATTACTTTGATTTTCCCATTTCATTCTGAATGGACCGGCAAACAAACTCGACCTGCTGTTCGGTCATCACACCTGAAAAGGGAAGAGCCAACCCACGGCGGCCCAGATCCTCGGTGACCGGGAAATCCCCCGTCCGATACCCAAACCGTTCGACCATATAAGGTTGTAAATGGATGGGAAGGAAATATGGGCGCACCGGCACGCCGCGCGCTTCGAGACGATTTGCCAGAGCATCCCGGTCGATCGCGGGGTTTAAGCGAACTACATAGACGAACCACGACATGCATGTGGTGAATTTTTCAACAAAAGGCGCTTCCACACCCGGAAGCTCAGCCAGACGTTCACCATACCAAGCAGCTACCTGCTCCCGTTTTTGAAGGAGATTCTCAAGGCGAAGCATTTGGGCGACACCCAATGCAGCTGACATCTCGTCCAGCCGATAGTTGTAACCCAGGTAAGAATGGGATAGCCAGGTGTCACCGGGAGCACGCCCTTGATTGCGCAAAGCGCGCATCAGGTTAGCGGCCTGCGCATCATTAGTCACAATGATCCCGCCTTCGCCGGTGGTGATTTGCTTATTGGGGTAGAAGGCAAACACTCCATAATCGCCAATCGTCCCAGTCTTGCGTTTTTTATACTCAGCACCCAGTGCTTCGCATGAGTCTTCGATGATTTTCAGGCCAAATTCGTTGGCCACTTTGCGAATGGGGTCCCAATCGGCAGATTGACCGAACACGTCCACTCCAAGGATGGCTTTCAGTGACCGCCGCGAGGCAGACCCCTTGCGGGACAGCCATTTTTGCGCTCTTTCGCCACCAGCAGTCAGGTCACGTGCCGCTTCGGCTAGGAGGGTTGGGTTTATGTTTCCACTGCGCGGGTCCACATCCACAAAGACCGGGACAGCGTTTTCGAAAAGCAGCACGTTGGTGGAAGCGACGAACGAGAACGGAGAGGTCAGGACCACATCTCCCTGGCTGATACCAGCTGCCCGAACACAAAGGTGCAGCCCGGCAGTACCGGAGTTGACGCCGATGGCATATCCCAGGCCGGTATAGTCGGTAAAGGCTCGCTCGAAAGCCTGGATTCGAGGCCCCATGCTAAGATTTGGGGTATTGAGAACATCAACCACGGCCTGGCGCTCTGAATCCGTCAGGTCGGGGCTGGACATGGTTATCTTGGAACTGGTTTTTTTGTTCAAAGGATTTTATACTTTGGTTGGCTGGTTTTGTTCCAAGGCTGCGGGTGCACCTGCAGGTTCATCCAGACCAAGGTCCACAGCATCTTCCATACGGATCTGCCCACGCAAGAAAGCGCCTTCCTCAGTGGCAAAAGCGGCAGTGATAATGTTGCCCCAGACACGCCCACTGGAACGAATTTCGACCTTCTGGGCAGTGATATTGCCTTTAACCGCGCCGGCGACGATGACATTGGCTGCCCGTACATTTTCACAAGTCACTTTGCCAGTTTCACCGACTACGAGCAGACCCTTCAAGGCAATTTCACCTTCGAAGGTACCTTCCACCCTTACGCCGCCCGAACCGACGATGCTGCCCTGCCAGATGACGCCCGCGCCGAGTACCGATGTGATGCGTTCGACTGTCTGCACGCTGGCAGGCGATAGTGGTTTCGTATTGCGTTTTAACATAGTATTTCACCAGATAGATTCGTATTTTATCATCTTCGGCGCACTTGGAAGCGCCAGGGCATGGATTTCCACGGTTCAGGGACGGTAAACAGTCCCACCCGCGGGCTGGTGATTATATCACTGGCGGAGACAGGTGATCCCGCTTCGATCCATAGGCCTGAGCTCTGATCAAACAAACTTCCTCCGTTCAAGCTCCTGTCAATGCCCAGCGCCTGGGTCAACTTGGCTGGGCCAATTGTGTCGCGGCCATGACGACGGAGGGAAATTATATCGATGCCCTCAACCGGTTCGATGGCGCGGATCAATACTGCAGCAGGAAAGCCTACTTTTTCGGTAACTGCGTTCAACATCCAATGCTGACCGTAAGTGAAGTAGACGTAGGCATTCCCCGGTGGACCAAACATGACCGCGTTTCTTATCGTCTTGCCAGATTTGGCGTGGCAGCCCAAATCCTCTTCCCCCACATAAGCCTCAGCTTCGATGATTATGCCAGAGATGCGAACGCCCTCCAGAATCCTCACCAACCGCGCGCCGAGCAATTCACGAGCGACGGTCAAGGTAGGGCGGGAATAGAAAGATTGGGGAAGGATTTTCACCACGGAACAAATGTGTTTATACACACCGGGCGATTATTTCGCGCCGTTTACAGACAACTCTTTTGTTACCTTGAAACGTACATCCCTTTGCAGTGTCAAACGCAGGCCTTCTTCAAGCGAGATGGAAGGTTTGTAATTCAATTTCTTGGCAGCCAACGTAAGGTCGGCACAAAGACGCGATACGCCGCCGGAGACCTTGGCACTAGAAATAATATTTGTCTGGCTGCCAGCAACTTTTAGCACCAAATGTGCCAGGGCGCGGATGCTGGTCTCCTTCCCGGAGCCGATATTGATTGTTAGACCGTTGAGGTTAGGAGCAGTGGAAGCCGCGACCATGGCTGAAATCACATCATCAACATATACATAATCACGGGTCTGTTTCCCGTCTCCGTTGATGACCAGGGTTCCGTTTCGCACAGCTTGGCGCAGAAAATATGGCACGACCGGTGGGTTGGAAGCTGGAAGGTGTTGCCCGGGACCGTAGGCGTTGAAGATGCGCAGGCTGACGGTTTCGATTCCCCAAAGCCCACCGATGGTACGAATATAATATTCTGCTGCAAGTTTCGAGACCGCATACGGGGAGTTCGGACGGGGGGTTTGTCCCTCAGTGAGAGGCTGGATATCCTGGGTGCCATAGATGGCTCCGGAAGAGGCAAATACGACGCGCCTGACGCCAACATCCCGCATGGCCTCCATCAGGCTGACAGTGCCACCAACATTGACAGCATTATATTCGCGCGGGTACAAGATGGATTCGGGTACAGAGACGCGTGCCGCGAGGTGATAAACGCAATCCACCTCCTGGAGCAGAGTCCAGAGCTTTGGGCGGTCATTCACATCGCCGCGCGTAAAATGGACATCCGGTGAAAGCGCCTGCGGGTCTCCTGTGGAAAGGTCGTCGAGACCGCGCACCTGGTGACCCTCCCGGGCGAGTTGGTTGGCAATGGAAGAACCGAGGAACCCGGCAGCACCGGTAATCAGGAAATTCATATCTTGGATTATAACCTCAAGCCACCCTGGATTTCCTTGTCCAGGAGCCCGTCCCGGTCATGAGAAGGCCCAGGCCTCCGATCAACAAATCACGACCGCGCATCAGCAGAATGAGGCTGATTGCAGCAGCTTTTGTAATTGCGAACCCGCCAAGGACGAACACCTGGCTGGCTTCAAGTGCCCCCAAACCACCCGGTAATGGCATCAGGAAAGCGAGCCAGCCAGCCGACCATGCAGCGACGGTTTTCCAAAATGGCAGGTGAATGCCCAGGAACGAGGCCATCAGGGCATACTCGCAAACCATCCCGGCTCCTGCCAGGACTGAAACGCCCAGTGCTCCCAGCAAGTTTGGAAGGTGGCGGCGGCAAAAATTTCCTGCCAACCATTCAGCCGCGCGTAAAAAGCGGGTCCATTTTGCATTATTCGGGATAAAGGGGATGGAACGCACCAAGGAAGTAAGCGGGTACATGCGGTGAAAAAGCAGGGTAATGTGAATT
>JBGOZL010000146.1:0-5848 GCA_041480185.1 Anaerolineae bacterium | reverse complement strand
TTTTTACGATCTCTGCGATCGCTATGGCATCCTGGTCTGGCAGGAGTTCATCTTCTCCTGCAGCATTTATCCTTTAGACATCCCCGACTTCTTGGAAAACGTGCACACGGAGGTAGTCGAGAACATCCGCCGTTTGCGCCATCGCGCCAGTCTGGCCCTTTGGTGTGGCAATAATGAGATGGAATGGGGTTGGGTCGATTGGAATTGGAAAGCTCCTGAACTGCAGGATTTAAAGGCTGCTTACGATCGATTTTTCCACCATATATTGCCTGATTGGTGCAAGGCAGAGGATCCCGATCACTCCTACTGGCCCAGCTCACCATCCTCCGATACCCCATTTGATAATCCAAATGGCCAGCGCCAAGGAGATTCCCATTACTGGGACGTTTGGCACGGGCGGAAACCCTTTACCTCTTATCGTGACCAGTACCCACGGTTCATGAGCGAATTTGGTTTCCAGGCGCTTCCACCGCTGGCGACCATCCGCACCTACGCTGATGAGGCCGAATGGAATATGACTTCATACATCATGGAAATGCACCAGAAGAACGCCAGTGGTAACTCCATAATGGTCGGACAGATGCTTGATACGTTCAGGCTTCCCAAGGATTTTGACTCCCTGGTTTACCTGAGTATGGCGCTCCAGGCCGAAGGCATCCGTTACGGCGTGGAACATTGGCGGCGCCATTCCGATCGCGTCGCTGGAACCCTGTACTGGCAGCTTAATGACTGCTGGCCGGTTGCGTCCTGGTCCAGCTTGGACTATTTCGGGCGTTGGAAGGCGCTGCACTACGCTGCACGCCGCTTCTATGCACCGGTTCTGCTTTCCATCGAAGACAAACCGCCCGAACAGGTTGTTTATATCTCCAATGACCTGCTTCAGCCCTGGGAGGGGAAAGTACGCTGGTCGCTGGAGACACTCACTGGTGAGATTCTGACCACGGGACAGGCACCGGTCAAAGCCGCCCCACAGGCTGTGACCCTGGTGTGCAAGTTGGACTTTTCTGATCGTATCTCGGATGACAACGTCCGCATGTTGGTTTTCATCGCCGAACTATGGCAGGATGACCGGTTTGTAACCAGGCAATTGGCGGGCTTCGCCCCGATCAAGCATTTATCTCTGGTCGACCCGGTCGTGACTGTGGACCTGTGCTCCGATAGAGGCCAATTGATCATTGATCTGATATCCTGCGCTCTGGCGCTGTTGGTGGAGGTATCTCTGATTGGTGTCGACGTAATCTTTAGCGATAACTATTTTAACCTGCCTCCTGGTCGGACAGCCCGGATTTCCTGCCCGCTGCCTGCTGGTTGGACTCTCGGCAAGGCGCGAAAAGCATTTCGCCTTCGCTCCGTTTACGACTCATATTCACACGGCGCGGAGGTCTGTATACCTTGAATTACCAAATTTTCACTTGACAAGTCCAATAGTAAATATCATCGCTAATCTCCGCTAATAAACCAGGACAAAAGAAAGGTGTAAATCTTGACGAAATTTAACGATTTGATTAAACAAATGACGCTGGAAGAAAAAGCCGCTCTATGTACCGGAGCCAGTCCCTGGACAACGACTCCGATCGAACGCCTGGGTCTACCGGAATTGACTGTTTCAGATGGTCCGCATGGCGTACGCCGTGTGGCAGATGTTAACGCCTTGATTGCATCTAGTCTGCCCGCCACCTGCTTCCCGACCGCCTCCTGCATGGCCTCCACCTGGGACGTGGACTTGATCCACTCCATGGGACAGGCACTGGCGGAGGAGTGCATCGCCCTGAAGGTTGATGCGATTCTTGGCCCCGGGGTGAATATGAAGCGCACTCCATTAGGTGGGCGCAATTTCGAGTACTACTCCGAAGACCCTTACCTCGCCGGGCAGATGGCCGTCAGCTTCATCACCGGTGTGCAAAGCAAAGGCGTGGGTACTTCCCTCAAGCATTTTGCCGCCAACAACCAGGAGTTCCAACGTCTGACCATTAACGCTGAAGTCGATGAACGTACGTTGCAGGAGATTTACCTACCCGCTTTCGAAACCGCCATCAAAAAAGCCAAGCCCTGGATGGTGATGTGCGCTTACAACAAACTCAACGGCATCTACGGCTCCGAGAATCACAGGCTCCTGGTGGATATCCTCAAAGACGAGTGGGGCTTTGAAGGTTTCGTCGTCTCAGACTGGGGCGCTGTGCACGACCGGGTGGCCTCCTTAAAAGGCGGCGTGGATCTGGAAATGCCCGGACCGAGAGAGCTGCGGGTAAAGTCGGTCGTAGACGCCGTCCGCTCCGGCGCGCTGAACGAATCCGTGCTGGACGAGTCGGGGAGACGGATCCTGGGCATCGTCTTCAAGGCTGCCGAGAGGGCCAAAGGCGGTTCGTTTGATACCGTCATGCATCATGCCTTGGCGCGCCGGATTGCAGCGGAAGGCATGGTGTTGCTAAAGAACAACGGGATTCTGCCTTTGAAGGAGCAGCAGCATATTGCCGTCATCGGTCGCGCCGCCGAAGAGGCGCACTTCCAGGGTGGAGGCAGCTCTCACATCAACCCCACACGGGTGGATAATCCCTTTAAAGAACTTCAAAAATTGGCTGGGAATGCTGAATTGACCTACGCCGAGGGGTACCCTGCGAATGACGGTTTCGACCAGTCGCTCATCGAGGAGGCTGTTAGAAACGCCCGCTCAGCCAATGTGGCATTACTCTATCTTGCCCTTCCGGATTCCAAAGAATCGGAAGGTTACGATCGGCCTGACCTCGACTTGACCACGCAGCAGATTGCCTTGATCAAGGCAGTGACAGCTGCTCAGCCCATGACTGTCGTCATCCTTAATAATGGCGCCCCGGTGGTGATGAGCGAATGGATAGACGGTACAGCTGCCGTCCTCGAGGCTTGGATGATGGGTCAGGCTGGTGGTGGGGCAATTGCCGATGTGCTTTATGGTAAAGTCAATCCATCCGGGAGGCTGGCGGAGACCTACCCGTTTAAACTTGTAGATACACCCGCCCATATCAACTTCCCCGGAGGAAATGGAGAAGTGCGTTATGGCGAGGGCATTTTTATTGGTTATCGCTATTATGACGCTAAAGAAATACCGGTGCAGTTCCCCTTTGGCTATGGGATGAGCTACACTACTTTCACATTCAAGAATTCCAAAGTATCGGCGGCAACCTTCAAGGATGTGGATGGCTTGACCGTTTCGGTTGACGTGACCAACACCGGCAAGGTGGTCGGCAAGGAAGTGGTCCAGGTGTACGTACACGATCACAAATCCGGATTGGTCCGCCCGCCCAAGGAGCTCAAAGGCTTCACCAAGGTTGAGCTCCAACCCGGTGAGACTAAAACCGTGACCCTGGTGTTCGATTTCCGCGCCTTTGCCTATTACCATCCCGCCTATAGGCAGTGGATCACTGAGGACGGCGAGTTTGACATCCTGATCGGGGCTTCATCTGTTGACATCCGCTGCAACCAGACCGTTACCCTGCAATCCACGTTGGAGCTTCCCTGCCTGCTGAACCGCGAATCGACCATGCGCGATTGGATAGAAGATCCGCGCGGCAAGCTCGTCTTCGCTCCGCTCTATCAGCAAATGACTGCCCTGATGCAGGCCGCCTTGGGCGGGGGCGAAGGCGAGGGAGCCGGGATGGAAACAATGGGTTTTTTAATGGGAATGCCGTTACTAAGCGTGCTCCACTATCAGGAGAATGCCCTTCCGAAGTCGCCTGAAGATTTAGTGGATGGCTTACTCGCGCAAGTAAATCAAAATAATTAGCCGGACCTGGTTTCCAAAACTATTAAGCCATGCGGTTGGCAGATAATTGTGCGCAGCTTGCTACTCTGGTTAGAACCGGTCCGCGACCGGTGCTTCCTTTTTTGTTAAGCATTCCTTATCATTGAGAGGATAACATGCGGTTTGGGCATTTCGACGATGAGCGGCGTGAATATGTAATAACACAGCCTGATACACCTTTGCCCTGGATCAATTACCTGGGTTGCGAGGATTTTTTTGGTATTATTTCCAACACGGGGGGAGGATATTCTTTCTATCGGGATCCACGTCTCCGCCGGCTCACCCGTTATCGTTATAACAATGCATCCCTGGATTCAAGTGGGCGCTGCATTTACTTGCGGGATGATGATTCGTCCAGCCCCTTGTTTTGGTCGCCTTCCTGGCAGCCAGCACGGCATCCGCTCGACGAATACGAATGCCGCCATGGTTTGGGGTATACCGATATAAGTTCCAAAGAAGCCGGGATTAAATCCCAGGTACGGTTCTTCATCCCCCTTGGTGAAAACCTGGAACTCTGGGAATTGACCCTGACGAATCTACGCGTCCAACCGGCAAACCTGTCAGTTTTTTCGGCTGTGGAATTCTGCCTTTGGGACGCTCAGGACGACGCCACAAATTTTCAACGAAATTATTCCATCGGGGAAGTTGAGGTTGTTGACAACGTAATTTACCATAAAAGCGAATATCGCGAACGCAGGAACCATTTCGCATTTTTTGCCTGCTCTGAGCCATTGGCTGGGTTTGATACGCAGCGCGAATCATTCCTTGGATCTTACCGTGGCTGGGATTCACCCATTGGAGTGGAAAATGGCCAGTTGAACAACTCCATTGCTCTCGGTTGGCAGCCGATTGGTGCTCAACATGTCAAGCTCCATCTGGAGTCAGGTGAACAAAAGAAAATCATATTTATCCTGGGTTACTCCGAAAACCCCCCCTTGGAGAAATTTGAATCTCCAGATTCGCAAACAATAAACAAACGCACCGTCAAACCAGTCATTGCCCGCTATTTGCAAGCCGTGGAATCAAGCAAGGCGTTCCAGGAATTACGAATTTATTGGGACGGGATGTTGAGCAAATTGAAGGTGAGCACGCCGGATGAGCATACAAACCGGATGGTTAATATTTGGAACGCCTACCAGGTTATGGTGACATTCAATTTCTCGCGTTCAGCCTCATATTTCGAATCAGGGATTGGGCGCGGTATGGGTTTTCGCGATTCTAATCAGGATTTGCTCGGTTTTATGCACTTAATCCCTGAGCGGGCTCGTACTCGTATCCTGGATTTGGCTGCTACCCAATTACCTAATGGGGGAGCTTATCACCAATATCAACCACTGACCAAACGCGGTAACAATGACATTGGAGGCGATTTCAATGATGATCCGCTCTGGTTGATCTTATCTGTGACCGCTTATATCAAAGAGACAGGTGACTGGGATATCCTTAATCATCACGTTCCTTATGACAATCAGGCTGATTCGGAGGAAACACTATATCAACACTTACTGCGTTCCATCCAATACACGTTGGACCGCATTGGTCCGCATGGGTTGCCTTTAATAGGGCGGGCTGATTGGAACGACTGTCTTAACCTTAATTGTTACTCTGATCAACCGGGTCAGTCGTTCCAAACCACCACGAATAAAGATGGAAAAGTGGCTGAAAGTGTTTTTATCGCCGGTTTATTCGTGTTGGTTGCACGCGAAATGCTGGAGTTAGATAAACATTTAGAAGGCAGCAAAACGGAAGGAAAGACTGCAGGTATTGACTCACGATCACTTTCTCCAACCCTGGACCAAAGAATTGCAGAGATGGAAGATGCCATTTGGACCGCTGGGTGGGATGGTGAATGGTTTCGCCGTGCCTTTGATGATTTTGGCAGGGTGGTCGGGTCCAAAGAGTGCGATGAAGGACAGATATATATTGAACCGCAGGGGATTTGCGTCATGGCTGATCTCGGCTTGCAGGATGGTCGTGCTGCCCAGGCTCTAAATTCGGTGTCGGACCGCCTGGCTACAAAACATGGGATCGTCCTGCATCAACCATCCTACACAAGATATTATCTTCATCTTG
>JBGOZL010000145.1:0-5860 GCA_041480185.1 Anaerolineae bacterium | reverse complement strand
CGGCGGCAAGGACGATCCGGCCCGGTTGGTATTCACTGTGCCCGGCGGACCGGCGGTCAACGCCACGCTGATCGATATGGGCAACCGCTTTCGCATGGTGGTGAATGAAGTGGATGTGATCCAGCCTGAGAGGCCACTCATGAAGCTACCAGTAGCCTGCGCCGTTTGGCTTCCGCGTCCCAATATCAAGGTCGCCGCAGGAGCCTGGATTCTGGCTGGCGGTGCACATCATACCGGTTTTAGCCAGTCTGTCACGCGTGGACATCTAGAAGACTTTGCTAGCATGGCCGGATTGGAGTTACTGATCATTGACAACGATACCAAGCTAGTCAACTGGAAGAATGAAATCAAGTGGAACGATATGTATTACCTGTTAGCGAAAGGTCTCTGATCAGAATGGTTGCAGGTGTGAACGAAATATCCAGAAAACTCGGCCTTCTGCGCAGTCTGGCAGCCAGCCATGGTTTGGATGCGATCCTGCTTCAATGCGTGAGCAGTGTTGCTTGGGCTACCTCTGGGGCTGCAGTCTACGTCAATACTGCCCGCAGTGAAAGCGAGGCATCTTTACTCATCACCAAGGAAAAGCAATTCCTATTCACGAAAAACATCGAAGCCCCTCGCTTGGAAAAAGAAGAAGGGCTAATCGCTCAGGGTTGGGACTTTCGCATCGCTCCCTGGTTTGAGATCAATACCTCTTTGCAGAAATTGACGAAAGGGTTGAAACTGGGATCAGACGGGCTTTCCCAAGGTACCGTGAATCTTTCAGGTGAGATTGCTCGCCTGCGGGCGGAGTTGACCCCCGCGGAGGGTGAGTGTTTCCGCGCCCTGGGGCGACTTTGCGCCGAAGCCATTGATTCGGCCATCCGCGCTGTGGGCCCAGGTCAGACCGAGTTCGAGATCGCTGCTCTCCTGGACGCTGAAGTGCAAAGGCGCGGTGCGCAGGCAATCGTCAATCTTATTGCGACGGATGAGCGCATCTTCAATTATCGCCATCCTTTGCCGACCACCAAGAAACTTGAACGGTATGCCATGCTTGTGCTGTGTGGCCGGCGCCAGGGACTGGTGTGCTCGATCACACGCCTGGTCCATTTTGGTCGTCTGCCCAAGGAGATTCAGGAAAAAGCTCTGGCTGTGGCCCGCATCGATGCCGCCATGATCTCCGCCACCCGCCCAGGCCGTACGCTGGGAGATGTTTTTAAGGTCGCTAAAGATGAGTATGCCCGAGCCGGCTACCCCGATGAATGGCAATTGCACCACCAGGGTGGAGCTGCTGGCTACGAGCCGCGCGAGTATTTAGCGACACCTGATTCGAAGGATCTGATCGTAGCCGGGCAGGTCTATGCCTGGAATCCCTCCATCATCGGCAGCAAGTCGGAGGATTCAGTTCTGATTGGCGAAAACGCTCCCGTGATCCTCACCGCCATCCCGGATTGGCCAATGGTGAAAGTCGAAGTAGATGGAAAAATCATCGAGCGACCGGATATCCTCGTTGTAAAATAAGCTGTTCGACGAAATCTTCCCCAAGATCAGAATTAAAATATACTAGCAGCTTGCGAAAGAACTTGTGCATCGCCGTGAATTCGATCACGAAAAAGCAGGCTGGCGGAAAACGACAAACTATAGAGAAACGCCTTCTATGACCATATCGACAAATAATTTGGATAAACGGCTGGCTCAACTTAAAAAGGAAGTTCCTACGCGGGGTATGGAACGGCATCCGTCCGTGCTGGGGAATATCTCTGATCTGCCCGAGGAGCTGCGCTCACCCACCGTAACAGCACTCGCGGTCAGTGAAGCTATCCAGATCATCATTGCCTTTCCACCGCAAATACATCGCGGCTGGACCTATGTTCCAAAACAGGCTTTGTTGTTTACACCTAACGGCGTGATTCACCTCCTGGCCTCGATCTGGCCTGATCGGGAACCTCAAGTGACCCGTGTAAACAGCAGCGGCATCCTGTACCTGAAAGTCACCTTGTTGTTACTTTATGGATTTTTGGAGATCGTCGCGCAAGGCCACTCTTCGCCAACGCAGCTCGGCGTGGAGTTCAATGCGGTAGCCTGGGAGTGCCTGTCCCGACCCCTATACCGGTTACTTCAGGCTGCCAAAGCTCCGACTGCCATCCTGACGGAAAGACCTGCATATTCACCAACCGGGCAGCAGGCTCTAGGAAAGTTGCCGCTGAAGTTTGTAAACGGCGTAAAAATCTACTGCCAGTTGCCCGGAGAAGAACTGGAAGATTTGGTTTTCCAGCCGGGGCTCTGGAACACTTCCAACCGCTGGCTACTCTGGTTCCGCAAGCCCATTACGGCTAACACCCTCTTGTCTATTACCAGCAACTACCTGGTAATCATCCAGGAGGAGTTGGGCGTGGCGCAGGGCTGGATCGTTTCCTACATTCTCCGAAACAGAATCGTCGGGATGCAGAGCCGGCCACACGGCCTTTGGAACGAGTTAACGGTCCAGTTGAAACAGGGTGACCAGACAGCGGAATGTAAATTACCGTTGAGGAGGGAATCCATCGAAACCTGGCGCTGGCAGTGGATTCAACATGATGGCCAATGGCAGGACCTCCCGGCTGACGCGGAAAAGTGATCCTATGGATCAATGGCCTCAAGGTTGATCATAATGAGAGTTGTCAGATTACATGCCCCGAATGACTTACGTCAACACGATGAGCCCAAGCCGAAGCCGGCTGCAGGTGAGGCACTGGTGCAGGTCAAAGTGGTTGGCATTTGCGGCTCTGACCTGCACTGGTTCAGTGAAGGCGGCATCGGTGACGCCAGGCTGCAAAAACCGCTTGCGCTCGGTCACGAATTCGCCAGCGTAATCGTCGACGGACCGCGCCGAGGACAGCGGGTGGCTGTCGACCCGGCGATCCCCTGCCAGGCTTGTGAATCCTGCCGTCAAGGAAATCCCAATCTATGTGCCAATCTTCGCTTCGCTGGTCATGGCATCGAAGATGGCGCACTGAGGGAATATATCGCCTGGCCGGAGGAATGTCTTTTTCCACTACCGAACGCCCTCTCGGATGCGGACGGCGTGATGCTGGAACCACTCGGCGTGGCGATCCATGCTGTGGACCTGGCGAAACTGAAGCTCGGGTGCTCGGTCGGCATATTCGGCTGCGGACCGATCGGCCTGCTCATCATCCAACTAGCCCGGCTGGCCGGGGCAGCAGATGTGCTCGTCACCAAGCCCCTGCCCTATCGCCTGGGCGTGGCTCGGAACCTAGGCGCAAGGGAATGGACGCCTGGTTCGAAAGTGGATGTGGCTTTTGAGGTCGCCGGAGAAAATGCTGCGGTGGAAGATGCTGTCGCGGCAGTGAAATCCGGCGGGCGTGTGATCCTGGTCGGAATCCCAGTCGATGACCGGATATCGTTCCCAGCCTCGCTGATCCGGCACAAGGGACTGACCATTAAACTGGTACGCCGGATGAAGTTCACCTACCCGCGTGCCATCCAATTGGTGGAAAGCGGACGGGTGGATGTGCGTTCGTTGGTCACGCATACATTCCCGCTGGAACGAGCTGCCGAGGCGTTCAGGATGGCAGAGCGGCGCGAATGTTTGAAGGTGATCGTGGAATGCTGATTCAAATCACAGGAGATGTCCATGAATCGAAACGATACCCAGAAAACAATAGAAAGTGGAATGACTGCCCTTGGCATCGAGTTCGGCTCGACGCGAATCAAGGCGGTACTGATCGGTGAGGACCATGCGCCAATCGCCTCGGGAAGGTATGAATGGGAAAACCAATACGAAAACGGCGTCTGGACATACCATCTCGGAGATGTTTGGACAGGCTTGCAGGAAAGCTTTCGGAAGCTCAGCAGCGAAGTCTTGGAAAAGTACAATACCCCGCTTAAAACCATTGGCGCGATCGGCTTCAGCGCCATGATGCATGGTTATCTGGTATTTGATAAAGACGGAAATCTTCTCGTCCCATTTCGTACGTGGCGAAATACCATCACCGGACAGGCAGCGGAGAAACTCACTGAGCTGTTCCAGTTCAACATTCCCCAGCGCTGGAGTATTGCGCACCTCTATCAGGCGATATTGAACAAAGAACTCCATGTCAGGGACATTCATTTCCAGACCACGCTGGCGGGCTATGTCCATTGGAAACTGACGGGACAAAAGGTATTGGGTGTTGGCGAAGCCTCGGGCATGTTTCCAATCGACAGTATAACCAATGACTACAATGAAGGCATGCTCAAGCTGTTTAACGAACGGCTCAAAGCGGAGAACATCTCATGGAAGCTCAAGGATCTCCTGCCCAAAATCCTTATGGCAGGAGATGCCGCAGGCCTTCTCACCGAAGAAGGCGCGAGGCTGCTCGATCCTACGGGCCAACTACAAGCGGGGATCCCGCTCTGTCCGCCTGAGGGCGATGCAGGCACAGGCATGGTCGCGACCAACAGCGTGGCAGAGCGAACGGGAAATGTTTCTGCAGGAACCTCCGTCTTTGCCATGATCGTTTTGGAAAAGGCTTTGTCGAAGGTCTACTCCGAGATCGACATAGTGACGACGCCCGCTGGCAAACCTGTGGCGATGGTGCACAGCAACAACTGCACCTCAGATCTCAATGCATGGGTCGAATTATTCCATGAATTTTCCCGTGCGCTGGGCTTGGAGGTTGGTCAATCCAGCCTATTTGAAATGCTGTACAAACAGGCACTTGCGGGCAATGCGGATTGCGGCGGGCTCCTCGCCTACAATTATCTTTCGGGCGAACACATCACGCACTTTGAGGAGGGGCGTCCGCTATTTGTCCGTACCCCTGAATGCCGTTTCAACCTTCCGAACTTCATGCGAGTACACCTGTTCTCTGCTCTCGGCGCATTGAAAATTGGATTGGACATCCTCTTTGAGCAGGAGCAGGTAAAGGTCGACCAAATCCTCGGTCACGGCGGCTTTTTCAAGACAAAGGAAGTGGGTCAAAAGATGATGGCGGCGGCAATGAATGTCCCCGTTTCTGTGATGGAAACTGGTGAGGAGGGCGGCGCATGGGGGATTGCCTTGCTTGCCTCCTACATGATTCATAAGAGAGGCAGTGAGCCGTTGGAAGCTTATCTCGCCAATAAAGTCTTTGCAACTGAAAAAGGCACAACGATAGCGCCTGATCAAGCGGATGTGGCTGGCTTTAGGGCGTTCATGGAGCGTTACAAAAAAGGATTGGTCATCGAAAGAGCCGCTGTGGATGAGCTGGCATAGAAAATGAAATTCTGCGCAAGGCGGCATTGACGCTGCTGGGGACCAACGCAGATGGGAGATAAACGAGCGAGGGTGTGCCATGTTTGAGAGACTAAAAGAAGAGCTTGTGCAATTGCATTTGGAACTGCTAAAGAATCATCTTGTCGTGTGGACATCCGGCAATATTTCTGCTCGCGATCCGGAGTCCGGTTTCGTGGTAATTAAACCTAGCGGCATCCGCTACGAAGACCTCACGCCGGAGAACATGGTGGTGGTAGACCTGGATGGCCGGGTGGTGGAAGGCCGCCAAAAGCCTTCTTCTGATACCTTCGCCCATGTCTATGTCTACTGCCACCGGCCCGATGTGAACGGCGTCGTCCACATCCATTCCACCTTTGCCACAGCCTGGGCCGCGGTCGGTAAGCCCATCCCGCCGGTTCTGACTGCCATTTGCGATGAGTTTGGTGGGCCGATTCCGGTTGGTGCATATGCAAAAATCGGCGGAGACGATATTGGGCAGGAGATAATCCGCTCGATCGGCTCCAGCCCGGCCATCCTAATGAAGAACCACGGCGTGTTTACTATCGGAAAAACTCCGGAAGCAGCCGTTAAAGCCGCGGTCATGGTTGAAGATGTGGCGCGAACCGTTTTTTACGCTTTACAACT
>JBGOZL010000144.1:0-5871 GCA_041480185.1 Anaerolineae bacterium | reverse complement strand
TTGTTTGATTATAAATGATTCGTCCAGTTTAGAGGCACCCAACTGAATGTATTGAAAAGCGCCTGGTCGGGAACCACCCATAAGCGGAGGTATAGCGCAAAAATGCCCATTTCAAGCGCGTCAATTTGAAATTAGGGTTTAGATATTGCGATTTTTGGACTTTATAGATCGCGCAAGAATGAAGGATTTGTTTTCATGACTGCAGTTGATGCCCCCAGCGCGCTTACTAAGATCAATTAATCCATTCGCCCCGTTTCCCGGAAGGGAAAACTTGCCGTTATTTCTCCTCGACGATGATCCGAAAATCACATATTTGCGCGCCTTGCATGATGGTGTGGGTGCGGATTAGTTTCATGTGGGGATTAAATCCATTTATAAAAGGTTCATCCCGGTTACAGGATAGGCAATAGCCAAATTCATTCAATCCCAAGCGCTCGTACATTTCAACGTAGCGGCAGCGGGTGACATTGAAACTCAACATTTGGTCTGTTTCTTCCAAGATATCGTACACCAGCGCATCATCTTCCGCCCAAACCTGTCTCACGACCCGCATGAGTTCCCTCGTGGTATTTCCCCCAAATTTCCTGGCCATGGTTTTCCCTGCCTCCATGGCATCAGCCTGGATCGCGGCTGAAGCCACCCGCATGGCTGGTTCATGGCCGAGCTCGCGGATAAAGCCGTCAATCAAGCATGCCATTAATGGAGCTTGAATCTCACGTCGTTCGAGTGTACTGATTTGAGGAGCGGGATGATTTGATTCTTTCCTTACACTGTTATTCGAATGTTCATCACTCATTAGTGATCTCCAATTATGTCAAAAACCATGACTGCAACCCTGGGATCCATCATGGAAAACCAAACCCGCATATGTCTCAAACAAAGGGTGGATTTGTAGAAATTTATAATGGGCTGGACACTTTATAACATAAAATCATCCGTATTTTCAGCCCCGATAGGTAAACCCAGGCTGTTATACGGATGATCCGAAATATGATGCGCAGATATAACTCTTAAGTCAAATTCGTGGACACAAATCCGTTCCGGTAGAGAAATTGCGTGGTAGATATTGCCTCTGAATAGTTCCTACCCTTCGCTTGTACGGTATGAAACCCGGTTGATGAGCCTTTTTCAGGCATTACCATGCGTGAAAGGTCAATCCTTATGTCTTCCGAGCAAGCGGGTGATCATGCCTCGGTAGTCCCTAGATGCCAGCAGACTCCTCCTCAAGGTCAGAAGTGTTTGTCTATTTTGTGCCAATTTCCAGAAGTTCGATCACCAGCGGTTTAATCAACTTTTGCAGCGCCTTCTGTTCGATCCCATCAACCTTGATACTCGCCATAAAGTTGGCGCTTGAATCGCCTTCAAAGGTGCTCAAGGAAGTGATATCGCCTCCCTTTTCATAAATTGCCTTGGTGATTTTAGCGATCTCTCCGGGTCGGTAAGGCATCAAGATGCTGAAGTGTACCCCAGGACTGCGTGCTCCCAGCATTTCCAACATAATGTTGAAGAGATCCGTTTCGGTAATAATTCCAACCAGTTCTTTACCACGCATTACCGGCAGGGAACTAATCTCGTTATCCACCATAATCCGGGCCGCATCTTCAATAAGCGTATCTTCCTGAACCGTCCGGACGGCTTTAACCATTATCTCCTTGACCTTGATTTTTTCAAGCAAGGCGGCGATTTCCCAGACTGCCAGGGAGGTCACGGAGGACGGATAGGCTTTGAGGATATCGTTTTTTGAAACGATGCCCACCAGCTTGCCATTCTTGACCACGGGCGTCTGGCCGATTTTTTCACGGGCCATCAATTCATGCGCTTTTGTGATCTGAATTTCTGGCTGGACGGTGATGACCGGGTGAGACATTCGTCTGCCAACGTTCATAATTAGCCTCCAAAAGGAAATTAAGTTTAATATGATGTAGTTGATGAGATACAATTTATTTTACCACGCACAGCTAGCGCTTTCAGCCCTTCCGGATGTGTTCCTCCATCAAAATATCCCAACAGGGCAATTGAAATGCAACCGAATTATTTCAACCCGGGGCGCGGACCAGGAAACCTCCCAATCTGCTAGCTGGCGGCAGGTTTATAATTGACCAGGAGATTACGCATGAACATTCAAGATGTCCCTTTTGGAACCATGGATTGGAGCACCCTGCCCCCCACTGAACACCCGGGAACGACCGGCAAAGCTTTCTGGCGCACCCTGGAAATAGGCAACATCCGCGTGCGCATGGTGGAATACACACCCGGTTACTTGGCAGACCATTGGTGCAAGCGCGGGCATGTTCTACTCGTCCTGGAGGGCGAGTTGGTAACGGAGCTGAGCGACGGACGAAAATTCCTACTAAAAGCGGGGATGAGTTACCAGGTTGCCAATGATGTCAACCCCCACCAATCTTCCACCAGCACGGGGGTAAAGCTGTTTATCGTGGATTAGTTGGTGAAAGTTTCCCAGACTTGCGGGGATTCCAGAGTTCTGACCAGGAATTGAAGCATCCATTTCTCTGCTACTAGACGCGAAAAAAATATTATCGTCAGTACACAAGAGTCTACAGCCTCCATGATTTCATGGAGGCTGTTTATTTGTGTGCACTTGACTGAGATTGATTTGGGAGGAATTCAGCAGCATGATGAAATTGAATGCGCACATATGGAACTTTTTTTGCACTTCATCGTCAAGTATGTGAAATACCACACAAGTGAAAGGCTGGAATTTCTCTCCATATATTCAATTACTAAAAAGAGGTCAAAATGAACCGCAAATCACTTTTCATCATTGTAATGCTGGTCATAACAATCGTTTCAGCATCCTGCAGTCCCAACCGGACAATCCCCACAACAGCACCGAATATGGCCAACCCGGCTTCGATCTTTTGTGAGCAAAATGGAGGTGCGCTGGACATTAGACAGGACACCTCGGGCGGAGTCGCCGGTGTATGTGTTTTCCCGGATGGAAGCGAATGCGATGAATGGGCTTACTACCGAGGTGAATGTAAACCAACCGATTCGGCACCCGACCAATCCCTGGATCCCACCTCTACAAATATTTCCACCCCCATCCCGGTCAATCCTGCCGACTATCAGGGTTGGTGGACATACAGCAATCCTACTTATGGTTTTTCAATCCTCCTGCCGGACGACTGGGCTGTGGATGAAACCACCGTTGGTGACCCGCTCATGAACGGGCACACGCTAATGTTACAACCGGACCAACCCGCAGCAGTAGACTTGCAGATCCGCATGACCTTCCGACGAAGTGGTGAGGATGTTCCACTCTGGCCGACCGGGGTTGGCAGCGGTTCTTTTGTACCGCAAGGGACCCTGGATGTTGCTGGTCAGGCTGCAAGACGCGTTCTCTTTGTCTGTTCAACCGGGCAGATAAACGATATCTGGTACCAGGGAGCAGAGGAGATCAGCCCTAATATCCAGATCAACAACATGGAATTTGGATTCATCCTAGGTTACCACGGCGCCTACTGCCAGGATGGTTACAGCCTGGGTGGCAAAGTCGAATATGTTGGCGAGATGATCATCGCCTCGCTCAGGGTGCCATAACCCAAGAACCGACCAGACTAATATTCGAAAAAAATTATTCATGCTCCTGGCTGAATAGTTCCAGCCAGGAGCATTTTTACCTAAAGGTTCAGTAAGGTATGAAAACAACGAGATGGTTGACAATCCTCCTATGACCAATGAGTGAGCGTCACCTAGAAAGATTTTGAGATTCAATCCGGTACCTGCACATCTCCAGTCCCCAGTAGACTTTGCGATCAATATAGATTAACCCGCATTTCTCCAGAACCCGTATGGAGCCAATGTTATCCGGGTGAACCAGCCCAATGATGTCTTTCAGGCCGATCTCCCCAAACCCATATCTCACAGCCGCGTGCGCCGCCTCGGTGGCAAGTCCGCGCCCCCACACCTGGCGGCTGAGCAGGTAGGCAACTTCATTCTCGCCGGTTTCGGGCAGAAATTCCAAACCATCCCAACCGACCACCCTGAGGTCCTCTTTCAGAATGACAGCCCAGTGTCCATAGCCGCGCTCCTGCCAATGGTTGAGCTGGTGATTAATGTAGCGCTGCGTTTTTTCCAACGTGAAAACAGTGGGCGGAAAATACTTCAGGATATCCGGCTCCTGCAGAATACGAAAGAGCGCTTCCACATCAACCGATTTCCACGGGCGCAGAATCAGGGCCGAGGTCTCGAGGGTGGGGATCTCCATTCATCCTCCGGTATTTGCCAGCTCAGCCACTTTTTCCAACTGATCATGGTCGGGCATCAAGTCTTCCATATCACGGATACGGGTAGAGACATAGCCTGACATGAGCGCCAAGATGGTCATAATCCCGAAAATGACCATCATCACGGCCATCCCGGATCCCGGGTCCGTACCGACCATCCATCCGAATAATTTTGCCACCCAGGTGCCGTTTTGCATAGCGGGTTCCATAATGTAGTCGGCCAGCATGCCACCCAGGATGGGTGTAAAAGTATCGGGGAACCAGGTCAGCATGCGGCGGGCGGAAAAGACGCGACCCTGGACGTCGGGCGCCACTTTGACCTGCAGCAGCGACTGACTGGTAGCAACCCCTATACTCGAGCCGATCCCACCCACCAGGATGGCCGGAGCCCACACCCCCAGGCTGCGCCCCAGCCCGAAGACGAGGTTTCCAGCCAGGCAATAGAATGTCCAGCCCAGCAATACGCCGTGAATGCGGCGTTTGGGACCACCCCAGGCACTCATGATGATCGAGCCGAGGGTCCATGACAGCGCCCCGGCAGTTTCAACTGCCCCGAGGATGACACTATTATTTCCTGTACGCAAGAGAACCAGCGGTATTTGCACGCTGTTGGGGAAACCCAGGAAAAGGTTGGCAAAGAAAAGCATTATCACAAAACCCAACAGGCTGGGGCGCTTGAAAATATATTTGAACCCGAAGGCGGCTTCCTGCAGCAGGTTGCCTTTCCCGGCCTGACCTTCGACTGTCTGTGCGGGCTGAGGAACATGCACCATCAACAGGGCACCGATCGCCAGGACGAAAGTGGCAATATCAATCAGCAGGATGCCTTTCAAACCAATCAGCGGAAGCAGGGCACCGGCCAGCAGCGGAGCGACGGCTGAAGGTCCGGCCTGGACGAACGACATCAACCCATTGGCGCGTCCATAATGCTCCTTTGGAACCATCGTTGAAATGGCAGCCGAATAGGCCGGCCACTGGAATGCATTCCCCAGGCCGATCAGGATGTTGACCAGGTAAAAATGCCAGATCTGCAAATGACCCGTGGAAAGAAGGATCAGGATGGTCAGCGAGCCCAGTCCGGCAGTTAGGTCGCTGACCATCATCATCAACTTTCGGTTATAACGATCGACCAGCACCCCGGCAAGTGGGATGATCAGTAAATAAGGCAGGGTGAAGGCACTCTGCACGATCCCGAGCGAGGTGGCACTTCTGGTCTGTTGGAAAACCCAGATGGAAAGGGCAAACCCTGTCATGCCGGAGGCCAGGATTGAAACAGCCTGCCCGGTAAGAACGATTGTCAGACCGAGCATTCCGGAGGGACGTTGACGGGGTGACATGAAAATTATCCAACCATGAGAAGAACTTGGAGCAGACCGCTGGCGGCAGAAATGTGGCCCTGGAGATTTAGAAAGAGGCGGGGGTCAATTCTGAATGGGGGAAGCCAGAAGTTTACCCAAGTCGTAAGCTTGTTGAAGCAGCTCGGGGTGCTTTTCAGCGTCTCCCACAGCATCCAGAGAGCCATGGACGATTCCGACAATCTCACTTTTCAGGAAGCGGCACATGGTTTCATAGGTGTGAATGGCATTAATGGCACCGGAGGTATAGAGATCGGTGTCGCCGAAGG